>JACZJL010000001.1 GCA_014860585.1 Bacteroidales bacterium
GAAGCTGACAATTCCTTTATAGTAAGCATAGATCACATTTTCAGGATCAGCTTCGACAGCTTTGTTTATTGACTGGGAAATAGCTTCAATTTCCACCTGACTACCCCCCAGCAGCATATAGTGACTAAGTCGCGCCATTTCGTAATTGGCTTGTGCATTTAATGAATCTTTTTTCATGAAAAACTCAAGCGCCGCTTTTGCATCATCCATCTTACCGTTCATCCTCAAATGATAAACCCCCTGGACAAATTTATCAGGGTCATTTGTTGAAACACAGGCTTCAATGATCTGAATACCGATGATCATCATCAGTAAAAAAATAAATTTTTTCATTGTGGTAATTTTATTTAATTTATTAAATATGAATAATTTACAAATCTTTTAAACATCCTACCGGCATTCCAAGTGGTTCAGCAAATACATTCCTAACAATCCCAATTGCCGGTCCTGCAAATCCCCGGTAGAAAGGATCAGTACCTGCATTGAGTGTGGATGTCCATAAAGCTCCATCCACTGTGCGTTCCGAAAAGAAATTAGCATACCAGTAACCTGTAGGCAGTAATCTAAAATCATACAAATCTACACCATTTCCACCTGATGACCAACCGGTATTGGATTTTAAGTTTTTACCTGCATCAACACCTCTTAGTCCCAAGTTATTCCAAATGGAAGCCCCAATCTTATAATAGCTGTCGGCAACCCCTTCCAGCACCTTTACTTCCGAGGGTGAGGGCTGGCCAACATTTTCCCCCTGGAATGTTAAGATTACAGTACCCTGTTGGGAGAATAATTTCTCAGAAAATAAAATGATCATTGTCATTAAAATAAAGATGTGATAATTTTTTTTTGAGCCTGCATTAACACACTGGCAAGTAAAATGGAAGTAATTAGAAAGATTTTTTTCATATTGCTGTTTTAATTGATTACACCTATAAAAATACAAATTAAAACGGTGAAAGATAATACCCTTGATCGTGTACAACAACATCTGGTGGACTATAAAGCTTTATACCTGGTTTTCCAGATATCGGCGAAAAAAACGGATCCAATTCTTTAGCCATTATCAGAAACTTATCGGCAACTTCAACATTTCCTGTACGGCGATTTATCATTGATAATATGCTGTAAGCCCACGCTTTCATCGGGTTTTTTGGTTCAGGAGTAAAGTTAAGGAATTTATTAAACTCTTTCTCAACAAGCGGCGCTACAGAGTCGGTCAGTGCAGGATTTTGCATGGCCATCATCATATAAAACCTTCCCAGATCGAGGTAGAGGTCATTTTTCGATGGATCGAGATCTATAGCTTTTTGATAGCAAATAGTTGCTTCGTCAATATTTCCAACAAACAAATATACCCGGCCCAATGCCTGGTGGGCATCCGCATTTTTATTGTTTTTTTCAATAATTTCTTTCCAAAAGGTTTCGTAATCGGCATCCTCAGCCATGAGTAATTCCCGGGCTTTTGCTCCGGCTATCATATCTGCTCTTTCGAGTTCGCCAGCATATTTTTCAGCTTTCTCAGGATCGCCGCCCATTTCCGGAGGTAATCCACCAAAAAATTCAATAAGGGTTAATTTATTTTCGTAATATGTTGGATCCAATTCAAAAACTGATTTATAGGTATCCTCAAGTTTAGCGAGATATTCTACTGCATTTTCATTACCCATTTGCATAGCTAAATAGAACTGCAGGGTTTCAACACCTCCTTTATACGAAAGATACAAGGCATTATCAGGATCATTTTGAACAGCAAGGTTAATGCATCTTAATGCTTCATCCATAGATTCCTTAATAGTCCTTGGATTGGCCATTCCCAAATGCTCGTTGGTTCTGCACAACTCATACCAGGCCATGGCATTAGTGGAATCAGATGACAATACCTTTTCAAGAATTATTTTGGCAGAATCTGCCTTACCATTTATTCGTAATTCATAAGCTTCAAATACTTTTTCGTTGGATTGCGCTACTATACAGGATGTAATACCGTAAGCTATTATTAGCGTACAAACAATAATTGGTATTACTGCAATGCCTAATGAACGATTTAAAAATTTAATTTTTTTCATTTTTACCTCCTAATTTGTGTCACAAAGAAAACACTCCAAATTTGATTTTCAACAAATGGAGTTTTCTTGCTGACATTAATATTAAATTTAATTTTTTATACAACGAACAGAAAAAGCTGGATTCCCTCCACCAGTATTCCTCAGGATCATGGCTTCATTCCAGTCCATGTTACGGTAGAATTTCTGGGTAGGATGAGAACTCCAGAGATAGGTTTTGAATCCAGGTCCCCAGAAACCACCCTGCACAAAATATCCCGTCGGAAGTGCCGTAAATCCGTAAGCATTTGTTGCACCTGTATTCGGATATTCCCAAAGCTCGGTTCCTTTTTGTTTCAGGTTTCCCCCTGCATCAACACCTCTCCAGCCATTGTTTCCCCAAATAGCGTTTCCAATGCCATATTGAGTATCTGTGCTTCCTTCGAGTATTTGCCATTCAATATCTTCAGGTACGTGCCAGCCATCCGGGCAAATTCCCTGGCCGCCTGTTTCATATGCATATTTCATCATTTCATTCCAGAAATACAACCCTCCAAACAAATCGCATGAAGAAGCCATATCTCCCATGCAGTATCTTTCGATAATGCTGTTGTTCGTCTGAGACTGTGTGGATGGTATCATTATTCCCACATTCAGGTTCTCCTTAAACCAACATTGACCATAAATTTGAATTGTATTATATATTTGTCCTTCATAATCCACAGTTGGAGTACCAATGCAAGGAATATTTGTGGCAAACTGCATGATACATTCCTGGCTCACCTCGGGCGATTTTATCATCCCAGATTCAACTGAGGCGGAATAGCCAATCATTAATAGTTCATCCCCGAATTCAAAAGGTAATTCACCTAACATTTGTAAAGTCTTTAGAATAGGTTTCATATCCACACTTGATGAATAATTCAAGCTGACAGATTGCTTTTTAGCAGTGGGATTACAAACCATCTTGATGGTTTCCATCTGTCCATTGCTATTTGCAGTCAGAAAATAGTATGTTTCATTGCCGGGAATAAATGAAAATGTATGTATGCCTGCCCCTAAAACATTATTTGTGCTAAGGAGATTTTGACCCATCATATTTGAAACTACTATTTTGACAATTCCTGGTTCAGGCAATTGAAGTTGCACTGAAGTTTGACTTTTAAAAGGATTGGGGTAGTTTTGGTTTAAACTAAAAGCGGCATCTTTCACTTTGTGCTCATCAGCAATTCCGGTAATTAATAGTGTAAGTGATAAGTCGGGAGGGTAAAGAGTTACTTGACCTGCCTGAGTTAAGTTTTTTACAATCACGCTATCCAGCGTAACCGGCTGACCATTGTTGTCGCCAGTAAAGGTCAGCTCCATAGTACTTTGTCCGTAAGCAAAGGTTGATAAAGTAATGAGAACCATTGCTAAAATTTTAAATTTCGTTTTCATAATGTGTAGGAATTAAATTAAACATATATTTGCATTGAACGGGATCAAAAGTAAAAGCACAATAAGCATTTTGTTTGAAAACAGCTTGTAAATCGTTTGTAAACTTCCTTTTCAATTTACAAAATGCACGTTGCGACTGACATTAATCAAACAAGGTGTGCAAAAGGTAACCGAAATATTCGACTTGTTAAAGCAGAAGATTGTGCTGAAAATGCAGCAGTCCTATCCCGGGCTGAACCCGGATATGAGAGCATGGAAAGTTCAGGATATTGTTAATTTCCAGGAAGAGTTACTAAAAAAGGTAAATGCGCGCATCAGTGAAAAATGGTTTTACACC
>JACZJL010000002.1 GCA_014860585.1 Bacteroidales bacterium
GTTCCGAACAACTTGACATTCGGAAGGTTTTTGGTGTATGGAAACTCTTTTTCAGGGATTTTGTAGTTGGCTTTTTTGTAGCCGGTCTCCTCCATCTCGAGGATGGTTTTGATGTCAATCCCAATGTTGTAGCCGGTTGGAATTTTCATCACAATATGTTGATCGTCATCATTTTCGGAGCGCGGTAAAATAGTGCCCGCAAACGGCCCGCGGGTAGTATTCACTTTAGCCTGCCCCCAAACCCGCACATTGTATTTTTTCAATGTTTCGAGCGCTCCCCCTTTGTATCCCTGAAAAATGTCTTCGTTCATGCTTTTCCTTTAGTTTTTTTGATTGCTAATATTTCGGATTATCCGGGATAATTATTATTCAAAAACGCATTGATATTCCCTTCCACTCTTTTCAGCACAGCCGAAACATCGGCTTTTTGAAATTTCTCGCCGGTAATCTTTTCGTAGAGCTCGATGTAGCGTTCCGAAATTGAAGTGACAATGGCTTCGGTCATTTCGGGAACCTGCTGACCAGGGTCGCCCTTGAAGTTATTGGCCATCAGCCATTCACGTACGAACTCCTTTGAAAGTTGCTTTTGAGCCTCACCTTTGGCCTGCCTTTCTTCGTAACCTTCAAGGTAAAAATACCGCGATGAGTCGGGTGTATGGATTTCGTCAATCAGGTAGATTTTCCCGTCTTTTTTCCCAAATTCATACTTTGTATCCACGAGAATAAGCCCCTTTTGCGCAGCAATCTCGGTACCACGTTTGAATAGATCGAGTGTGTATTTTTCCAAAAGCTGGTAATCTTCATCCGAAACCAATCCCTGGTTGATGATTTCTTCGCGCGTGATGTCCTCATCGTGGCCGGTTTGTGCTTTTGTTGTGGGGGTGATGATTGGTTCGGGGAAGCGCTCGTGCTCTTTCATTCCATCGGGAACGGGAACGCCGCAAATTTCTCTTGCTCCTTTTTGATAAGTGCGCCATGAACTGCCGGTGAGGTAACCGCGGATGATCATTTCAACCGGGAAAGGATCGCAATAAACGCCCACTGTAACCATTGGATCAGGAACGGCAATTTTCCAGTTGGGGACAATGTCGGCAGTAGCATCAAGGAAGCGGGCTGCAATCTGGTTGAGCACCTGCCCTTTAAAAGGGATCCCTTCGGGTAATACGACATCAAAAGCTGAAATCCGATCGGTGGCGATCATCACCAGCAATTCGTCGTTGATGTTGTAAACATCGCGTACTTTGCCGGTGTAAAGGCTTTTTTGCCCAGAAAAACTAAAGTTTGTTTTGGTTATCGTTTCCATTGTTTTGTCTGTTTTGATTATTTGAATTGGATAATTTTCCGTAAGCATTGATAATTTGAACGACCAGTTTGTGGCGCACAATATCCTTTTCGTTCAGGTAAATGAAATCAATTCCGGGAATGTTATTCAGAATTTTGGTCACCTGAATAAGGCCTGAGGACTGGTTTCTCGGGAGGTCAATTTGTGTAATGTCGCCGGTAACTACAAATTTGGCTGAAGACCCCATGCGCGTGAGGAACATTTTCAACTGGTTTTCGGTGGCGTTCTGGGCTTCGTCGAGGATAGCGAAAACGTTGTCGAGCGTTCGTCCACGCATGAAAGCCAGCGGAGCTATCTCAATTGTTCCGTCTTCGAGGTAACCCAGCAGTTTTTGTGATGGAACCATGTCCCGAAGTGCATCATACAGAGGCTGGAGGTAGGGATCAAGCTTGTCTTTAAGATCGCCGGGAAGGAATCCAAGATTTTCTCCGGCCTCCACTGCAGGGCGGGTAAGAATTATTCGTTTAATTTCTTTATTCCGCAATGCCTGCACAGCCAGAGCCACAGCTGTATAAGTCTTTCCGGTTCCTGCCGGGCCAATGGCAAACACCAGGTCGTTCCGCTTGCAACTTTCAACCATTTTCTGTTGGTTTGGTGTACGGGCTTTTATCAGTTTGCCGTTACGGCCATGTACAAGTACATCGGTATTTTGCTGCAAACTTTGAGGCACATCATCCGCTTCGCCGTCGAGCAAATCCCTGACGTCGTATTC
Organism: Bacteroidales bacterium; assembly: GCA_014860585.1. Classification (NCBI taxonomy): domain Bacteria; kingdom Pseudomonadati; phylum Bacteroidota; class Bacteroidia; order Bacteroidales; species Bacteroidales bacterium. Next base: position 2,055 of record JACZJL010000002.1, read on the forward strand.
GCTCAGTTTGCCAAAACGTTCAAAATGAAGAATTAGCAACGAAAAGCGCTTTTCGAACAGATCAATTTCTCCTTCTTCACCAATCACCTTTAGTTCAGTACCGCGGGCAACAAGTTTTAGTTTAGGAAAGTGACTTTTCAGCAACTCGAAATTGGCATCGTTTACGCCAAAAATTTCAAGAGGATTAACAGACTCAAGTGATATGATTTTTTCGGACATTCTGTTTGTAGGTTTGGCATAAGTCAAATTTTCAACTTATCTTTCCTGATTTTCAAATTATTGAGATAAAAAAAACTCGAAACTTACCGCGAAAATTGATGGGCCAGCTATCATGTATTCGCACATTAATTTACTTCTTCTTTAATCTTCCTTTTTTTGGGCAAAGATTTTCGCAAGTAAAACGCTTTTCTTTTTTTAATAAATTCACTTATTTCCTGTTTTTCTTTATCAGTCAGCGGCTGACTTTCGATTAAAAAATCTATTCCCACTGGTTCTTTAATGTGTGCCATATTATTGCGTTTTGAAATATTTTTCAACAAGTATTTTAGAGGCAACCGTATCAATTATCATTCTCTGGTTTTTGAAATGAAAAGCGCCTAATGTTTTTTCGTAATGCTTAATTAACTGTGTTTTAGCTGTGAATGCAACAAATCCATCAAATCCTTTTTGAAAAGAAACTTTGCAAGCATAGGCAACCAGATTACCAGCAACGCCTTCATAAAGTTTATTCGTCCCAATATTAAATGGTGCACTTTCGAGTAAACGCATAAAAACGTGATCACTTTCAATTGTAATACTTAATAACCCCTGAATAATATGAGGATTGTTTACGATTGATAATTTGTATTGTTCAGACTTTTCATTTTTAAACTCAGCTTTCCAATCAAAATTCCATCCGCTTTTTTTGGTAATATTTTTGAGATCGGTTTTTGTTAAAATTGAAACCTCAGTCGAAAAACTATCCCCAGAAATAGTGTTCAGAATTGAATTGGTCAACCTGTCAATTAAAAAGTCATGTTCTACCATTTTTGTCCTGTCCATTTACAATTCAACATAGTTATTGAATATCAATACTTTTAAAATCATATTTTCTGTTTCCGGACATTTAGCTAATGTTGAAATAACATAGCTAAAATACGCGGATTCATAATTCTATCAACCCCCAAAATTATCAAAATTTGCCAAGCCGTGATGAAGAAATACTAATTTTGCTTTTTGTTTGGCTAAAACGAGTAATCAAGGGGATATGGCGCTTATCACGTTGCTTTCCGACTGGGGAACGAAAGATCATTATGCGGGTATGGTTAAAGGGAAGATTTTATCGAAAATCCCCGGAGCAACCATCGTTGATATTTCTCATACCATTCCCGCCTTCAATTTGAACAGTGCTGCTTTTGTGCTTAAAAACGCCTACTTTAATTTCCCTAAGGGAACAATTCACATAGTTGATATCACCTCTGAAGCCACCATCGAAATGCCACATGTACTGATTGCATATGACGGCATGTTTTTCATTGGTGCCGACAACGGGATTTTCTCCCTTGCCTTCGACCGCGAGCCGGACACCCTTATCGAAATTGACATTCACCAGGAATCCGATACCTTCACATTTGCAGCTTATGATGTCTTTGTAAAAGTAGCCCAGCATATTTCCGAGGGTAAAGATTTAAAGGAATTAGGCCCTGTAAGAGATGAACTGACCAAAAAAATCCCACTGCGTCCGGTGACCACCGACAACCTGATCAAAGGCCATGTGGTATACGTGGATAGCTATGAAAATGTGTTTACAAATATTGACCATGATTTGTTTGTTAAGATAGGTCAGAAACGCCCTTTCCGTGTGCTTTTCGGAGCATCGCGTTATAGCGTAAAAAAAATCAGCAATTCCTACAAAGATGTTCACGAAGGAGAGATCGTTGCCTTGTTCAGCTCTTCCGGTAACCTGCAGATTGCTGTCAGTATGGGTAATGCTTCCGGGTTACTCGGACTGAAAGTGGATGATACGGTGAGGGTGGAGTTTGGGTAAGAAAACAACTATGCTGATCTGAGCGATGAGAAACCAAACTTTGACAGTCAGAAATTACCTCAATCTTTTTCGCTAAAACTCTGGAAGCTGAATTTATCCCCGCGCTTAATGCCATGCTTTTTGACAAACCCTCCAGCCACTTCGATCACATATTTTGCCTTGTCACCTGATGGCAGGATCTCTTCTGATTCAGGTTTGGTATTTTCGTATATGCTTACAATTCCAAAATCTTTATTAGCGTAAAGAATATCCAGCGGAACGTGCGTGTTTTTCATCCAGTAACCCTGATACTGTTCCTCGTGATAGATAAAAAGCATGCCCATTGTATCAGGAACCAAATATCTGAACATCAGTCCTTTTTCACGGCTTTGCGGTGTTTCTGCAATTTCGATTGAAATGGTGGTAATAGAATCACCTCCGGCTGTGTAAAAACTCAATTGCCCGTCAACCCGGAATTGGATTTCATTTGGAACCTGCCGTATGCTTTCTGAAACATCTGCATTAGTAGGGTTCAATATTTCAATGGCAAAAACCAGTAAAAAAGCCAGAGGAATCAAAAAAAGCAACATGATCATCATCATGCGTTTAGGTTGCGGCTCCCTGCGGCTCCGAAAATTTTTTTTTGTAATCATAAGGCTCTATGGATTTGATTTCTAATACTTAGTGAAATCTGGATGCTTTTAATTATTTTACCGATAATGAAAAGTAAAACCAGGAAAAAGATAATTGCAGCACCGGATGGGAGATTAAAGTAATAGGATAAAAACAATCCGGAAAAACTACCCAGAAGACTGATTAAAATTGATAGCAGAATGATTTTTTCAAATTTTTTTGTAAAAATATTGGCAATGGCCTGAGGGATGGTGAGCAGCGAAATTACAAGGATGATACCTACAACCTTTATGTTTAGCACGATAGTAAGCGCCACCAGGGTAATCATCATATAGTTGACCTTTTCCACCGGAAGTTTTGCAGCACGCGCATATTGTTCGTCAAAAGCAACAAAGAGAATGGTTTTGTACATCAGAAGGAAGATGGCAATAATTACCAACGAAAGGGCAAGTAACAAGTAAAGGTTCAGGTTGGTCACAGTGAGGATATTTCCAAAAAGAAAGCTCATCAGGTTGGCTGAATAGCCGGGTGTGAGAAAGATAAAGATAATGCCGACGGCCATTCCAAACGACCACAGGATGGCAATTACGGAGTCTTCACGGACATTGGTTTTTTTTGCCATGTATTCAATTCCGAGTGCAGATAGCACGCTGAAAACCATTGCCCCGAGGATCGGATTGAAACCGAAGTAATACCCGATACCAATACCACCAAAAGAGGCATGTGTTATTCCACCGCTGATGAAGACGATCCTTTTGGAAACGATATAGGTGCCGATGATACCGCAGGCAAGGCTTGCCAGTACCGCAGCCAATGATGCATTGATAAAGAATTGGTATTGAAAAAGATTAAAAAATGATTCCATACAATCAGTGGGTGTGGTTATGTTGTTTTAAAATAGTGTGGGGTATGTCGCCATGTGCGATAATCTGAATCGGGCAATTGTAGGCCGCGAGTTGCTCCTGGCTGATGATGTTCGATTCGTGGTAATGCAGTTCGCGGTTTACACAGGCAATCGTTTTCACGAAATAGGTGATTGTTCCAACGTCATGCGAAACGATCATGATAGCCATACGTTTGTTCAGATCTTTCAGTGTTTTGTAAAGATCGCTTTCAAATTTGTTATCCACATAGGTGTTCGGTTCATCAAGGATTAGCAGCTTGGGGTCGGACACGATGGCACGGCAAAGAAAAGCGCGTTGCAGTTGCCCACCTGACAGTTCGCCGATGTTTTTTCCGGCCAGGTGGGAGATACCCATTGCTTCAAGCATCTCGCGGGCTTTGGCCAGGTGTGTTTTGGAGAAATGATTGACCAGCCGGTTTCTTCTTGCAAGCCCTGAAAGCACAACATTAAGCACCGTAATGGGGAAAACCCGGTCGGTACTACTCACCTGAGGAAGGTATCCGATTAACTTTCGTGTTTCGGCAGTTTCATCCTGCCGGTGATAGATTACTTTTCCTGAAACGGGTTTAATCAAACCGATGATCACCTTTACCAATGTGGTTTTGCCTCCGCCATTTGGACCAATCACCCCGATAAAATCGTTGTCGTGAATCGTAAAATTCACATCCCGAAGAATGATCTCATCCTCATATCCTGCCGTAACTGACTGCAATTCGACGATCTTTCCCATTGTGTCAATTATTTATTTGATGCATTAATAAGGGAAGCAATTTCCAGCATATTTTCATACCAGTTTTCCGAAAGCGGGTCAATCTGAACCACCCTGCAATTCAATTCTTTGGCAACAATCTGGGCATTGGTGGCATCGAACTCTTTTTGTATAAAAATAATTTTCACCCCTCCTTTTCTTGCCTGGTCAATGGAGGATTTCAACTGTGAGGGAGTAGGCTCTTTGCCTTCGTACTCAATCGAAATCTGCTCCAGCTGGTAATCCCTTGCAAAATAACCCAGGGTAGGGTGGAAGATTAAAAATTCCCTGTTCGGAAGGTTTGAAAGCAATTCGGCAATTTCTTCATCAAGTACATGAAGGTTAGCTTTCAATTGATCGTAGTTCCTTATGAATTCCTCTTTGTGTTCAGGAGCTGCCTCAATCAACGCGTTCAGGATGTTTGCTGCTTTAATGACCCCATTACGTGCCGAGAGCCAGGTGTGCGGGTCCACTCCTTCATGGTCATGGCTGTGTTCGGTATCTTCGGGATCACATTCATGGCCGGCAATCAGTTCAATCCCTTCGGTGATTTTGACCAGTTTGATGCCAGGGTAGTTGGCTTTGATCGAAGGGAGAAGCAGGTGCTCGAAAGTAAGGTTCCCGTTGTAGAAATAGACATCACTTTTACTGATGGTTTTCATCTGGCGTGGAGTGGGGTCGTAGATATGATGATTTGATCCGGGAGGAATAAGTATTTGGATATCAGCTAGGTCACCTGCAATCTGCTCCACAAAATATTTGTGTGGCAATATGCTGACCAGCACTTTGATTTTTCCGGAATCATCTTTTGTGGCATTTGTACACCCGGGGATAGAAATTAATGTAAATGCCGACAGCAGTATAGTAAGCATCGTTGCAGCTTTTTTCAGGCGATCACTTTTTTGCGTTTTTTTATTCATACCTTGATATTTATTCAAATCAATTATTTTAATTAAAAAGCGGGGTACAGGATCAAAACCCGAAGTGCCCCATGGATTGCAGCGCAAAATTCTGTTCACTGCCAGTTTGCCTCCTTTGACGGCTCCATGCAGCTTCAACGCCTCAGCTGCATATTCGGAGCAGGTAGGAACATGCCTGCATGATGCCGAAGTAAGAGGCGATATCCCATACTGATAAATCCTTATGGGGGCTATCAGGATCAATGATACGATATTTTTTGTCAACTTTTTCACCGACATAAAATCCCCGTTTTATTGTCCTCCGTCAAATTCTACGAAATTGCGGTCGGTTTCATAAAGTACAATCGAAAGTTCAAATTGTGGGTCAATGATTTCCCGCAAAATGCTCCAGATTTTTATGGCGATGTTTTCGGCACTCGGGTTCAGATCGGCAAAATCCTCCACATCCAGGTAAAGGTTTTTATGGTCGTAACGGTCTTCGATACTGGCTTTTACGATATCCTTGAGCTCTTTCATGTCCATCACGTAACCCGTCTCCGGATTGACCTCCCCTTTTACCTTCACAATCAGATTGTAATTGTGCCCGTGATAATTCGGATTGTTACACGAGCCAAACACCAGTTCGTTTTTTTGATCATCCCAATTGGGATTGTGAAGCCGGTGTGTGGCATTGAAATGTGTCTGGCGGCAGGCTGTTACTTTCATGTTTTTTTTATTTAAATTGAATGCGTTATTTCATTTATCAGTATTGCTGCAATCGTTGCAAAGGCCAAAAATCACAAAATTGGATTCGAGTTTTATAAATCCTTCCGGAAGGGCAACCGGCAGAATGGGTGAGTTGTGAAGGCATTTCACTACGCTGCAATTCATGCATTTAAAATGGATGTGCTCCCCGGCACTTTCTTCGGATTGCACACTGCGATCAGGTAAAACGTACTTTGACTCATGATTGTCAACAAAAATCTGATGCGCAATCCCCTTTTCGACAAATGTTTTCAAGTTTCTGTATAGCGTTACACGATCGCAACTCGTCTCCATGCGCTCGTTTATTTCGAGGGCAGATAAGGCAACCTCGGTGTTCATCAACACCTGCAGCAGATCCTCCCTGATTTTTGTCTGGCTCAGGTTATACTCTTTAAGTAAAACGGAAGGTTCGGTAACTGTTTTTTGCAACATGGTTGCAAAAATACATATTATTTTGAATCGTAAAAGAAACAATTTGTGGGCTTAGGGAAATTCAATGGATTTTTAATGAATACATTACCGAGAGAATACTCCTGGCCGGATTTTACATTTTGATGCTTAATTATTTAATACCCATTGAGAATGAAGTAATATTCTAGGGCATCGCAATGTTATGTATCCAGCAATTCAGGTAAATACTTAAATTTGCCAGTCAAAATGTCCTAAAATGAATATAGAAGCAGTTGAAATCAAAATTGATAAAGGAATCCAAGCCATCAGAATTCCAAAAGCGATGAGTATTAATGATAACAAGGTTTATCTCAAAAAAATGGGGAATATGTTATTCATTATTCCTTACCACAATCCCTGGCAAAATCTGATCGAAAGTACGGATGCTTTCACTGCGGATTTTATGGACCAAAGAAATCAACCAGACCAACAAACCAGAGATTTCTTTGAATTATGATTTACCTGCTCGATACAAATATCTGTATTTACATCATTAAGAAAAAGCCAGCTGAGGTATTTGAAAAATTCAAAAATCTGAGCCCCGGTGATGTTGGGATATCAACGATTTCACTTGCCGAACTTCAGTATGGCGCTTAGAAGAGTTCAAATCCGGCAGCAAACAAGGAAGCCTTAATAAAATTTCTTACACCGATTGAAATTGTTGATTTTGATTACGAAGCAACCATTACATATGGTGAAATACGTGCAGATTTAGAAAAAAAAGGTACTCCTATTGGACCGATGGATTTACTCATTGCTGCTCATGCATTAAGATTGGGAGTTATTATGGTAACCAACAATATCAAAGAATTCAGGAGAATTGAAACGCTACAATTAGAAAATTGGGTTAATGGCTGATGATGAGATTTACTTAATTCAACTGAATTTAAGCTACTTACCCGAGATTTAGAGAACAATTAGTAGAATACCATCAAACCCAATGTTTAGTGTAATTCAGAAATTGGACAATCTCAAAAATCTAATTTTTGTTATTTGGTTATCCATCTTATCAGTTGTTTCTATGGCATAATTTACTGAAGTCGCAATACTTGCAGATGTTCAGGTCATTTGTTTGGGAGAATGGAATTTCCTGGTTGAAAATTTCGTTGAGGATTTCGATCAACATCAGCTCAAATTGTACCAATTGGTTTTCGCCAATTAATTCCCCCGACTCCCCACGATGATCGGATTTGATATAAAAATTCATAAGTCCTTCACTGAGTTTCCTCATGCTAATCACTCCGCTCGTGTAATTGGGGGCGAGTTCAGGATGTTCTTGCTGGAATAGCCAGGCATACATCAGCACCTGAAAGGCTTTACCCTTAGCAGCCGAATCAACGAAGGCTTCCCATGAACTGAATGTCAGTTCTTTGCTCTCAACCAATCCGGTTTTGTAATCAACGATCCTGATGATGTCACCAGCCCTGTCCACCCGGTCAATAAAGCCTTTTAGTTTAACCTGAATGTTTTTGTCATCGGGCAAAGTAATAGAGGCTTCGAATCTTTTTTCAAGATTAAGAAGGGTAATGCTCTTATTTGTTTGTGCGAACTTTTTAAGGAATTCCTTTTCTTTTGCAAGAAATGACCTGACAAAATTGATGATTACTTCGCTTTTCAACTTGTTCCAACCAAAACTGATGTCACCACCGGAATATTTATCTGCAAAAGCAATTGCAATGGCCTGATCGGCTTTTTTTTGCATTTCGGAAATGTGGTCAGGTGTGAGGATTTGACTAACGTATGGCTGGTAGAGAATTTCCAGCGCTTTATGCACAATATTGCCGAGCGTGGCAGTTTCAAGGGTTTCTTCCACTTCGTCGGCTTCGGTAATTTTTGCAATCTCTTTGAGGTAAAACTGAAGAGAGCAATTAACGTAAAGATTGATGGCTGATGGTGAAAACCCTGTGCCGGCCTTTTCGATCAGCTTTTGGTAAATAGCATCGTCTTTAGGAATCGTTATTTCCTGAGGGGCAGAGAGGTTGGGGACGGGCAGGTTTAGGATAATTTCCTGAATTTTGTGTTGTGCCTGATACTTTGGTAACTCTTGTTGGAGTTGATAAATGAACCGGCTGGGTTCGCCGCCTCCAAGTTCGTCAGGCTCGGTGTTATAGACAAGATGAACCTCTTTGGCCTTTTGCAGTAAACGGTAGAAGTGATAAGCAAATACGGCATTTTTCTCCTTGAAAACAGGCAGTCCAAAATCCCGCTGGATGTCGAGTGGGATAAATGAGTTCCCGAAGGATGTGGAAGGCAAAATGCCCTCATTGACCGAAAGCAGGATCACTTTATCGAAATCAAGGGAGCGCGTCTCAAGCAGTCCCATGATCTGAAGGCCTTGCAACGGTTCTCCCTCAAAAGGAATCCTGGTTGTTTGAACAATGTAATCAAAAATCTTACGAAGGGTTTTTACCTGGTTAATGGATTGGTATTGAGTGATTAATCCACTGATTCGGGTAATTATTTTTGAGAAATGAAAAAGATACTCGATTTCAATAAGGCTGTTTCCGTCATTACCCGGGGGGCTTTCCATAATAAAATAGGTGCGGAACTCATTGATTAAAAAAGCAAACGTGTTTAGTATCTCTTTCGGTGAAGGGGAAATATTACTAAATATTTTTGAGTAAACCGCCCCGGGTTGTTCAGGCATGTTTTTTATCAATGCCTCAATTTGATTAGTTTGGTAGAAAACCCTGTTTGCCTGCCGGATAGTCGCAACAAGGGTTGTGTTTTCTGTCGTACGGTTAAGATAAGGATGTTGCAATAACTTCAACATGTCAACATAGTAGAATCCTTTGGGCTGGTTTTGGTCAACCGAAAGAAAGCGGACTGTATTTTCATAAAGCCGGAAAAGCTGGTTAAAAAACTGGCAGGCTGAGGTGAATTTTACCGGAAAGCCCATTGTGACATTAAATTGTGGTGTCTGATCGTGAAGTGAGCTGAGGACATGAAAAAGCAGGTTTTCATCGGCAAGAACCAACGCTGTATTGGTTAAAGTTTCCTGAACATTTTCTGTTTTCGATACATCGGCCCATTGTTGAATCACATCTGCTGCATACCTTGCTTGTCCGAGATTTTTTGGCACACCGCAAATCGTAATGTCCTTTTTCACCTCCCTGAAACCTTCATCAATCCATTTAAAATGCTCTTTCCCGGTTGAAGCCAGTTCTTTTCTTAAAAAGTGGCCGGCTTCCTGGTTCTTGTCCGAAAGGTAATAATCGTCGGTATCCCACAGTATTTCAGCTATTCCTGAATTTACCAGGGTGGACGTAATCTTTTGCTCGGACACAGTGAGTGCATTAAACCCGGCGAAATAGATCTTTTTCCAGGTCAATGTCAGGGAGATGTCATCGATTGTTTCAGCTACCTTTCGAAATATATGCCCTTTTTCAGCCTCCTTTTTGATTTCCGCTTGTTTACTCAATGCATGATAGTAGTCATACAACGACCGGTAAAAGCGCAGATAATTTTTCATCATCTCTGTAAGCTGGGGATTTCCGGGGTTCCACTTTTCTATTGCTTTGGCTTCAGTGAGGTAATTGAACAACGCTTTGGCATCCACCAGGTTCATGTCAATCTCACTGATGTCTTTCAGTAGTAACTGTCCCCATTGCAGAAACTCGTCGAATGGTTGTTGATTCTCACCTTCGATGGTTTTGTGTATTTCATAAAAATCGAAAAGCAAACCAACAGGGTCAGCAAGCCGGTAGCCCGAAACGTGCACACAAAAGTCCTCAATAGAGAAGATATCCGGCGACCAGGTAGTTTTACCCGTGATTTCAGGTAGCAGTTTTTTTAAAAACAGACCTGCCCGGCGGTTGGGCAGCACGATACACACATCGGCCAGGTTGCCGGGATGTCGTGAACAAATATGATAGGAAACTTTTGATAAAAAACTTTGCATATCAGAGGGGAGTTAATGAAAGGTCAAAAGTATGTTTTTTGGCTTTAAGGAGCCAAATTTATCGTTCTGAATCCATGTGTAATACCTTCAAGCGTTTACCGTGTTCCAGGAAGACAATTCTAATGAATAAACACAAAAAACCATCTGATAATCAGCATGCTGGTCTTTCCTCATGTTGATCTGAGATGAACTGTTTAGGCGTCATACCCGTATGTTTTTTAAAAGCCTGATAAAATGGTGATTTTGAATTAAACCCTGCTTTTAATGCAATAGCGTCAATGGTCATCTTGTTCACTTCATCTGAAACGAGGATATGTTTTGCCTCCTCAATCCTGTAAAAGTTAATATGATCGTTAAAATTGAGTAGTGTCTTTTCATTGATCACCTGTGAAAGTTCTTTTGGAGCTACATTGATGGCTCTTGATGCATCCTGCAACGACAATTTACTATTCAACCAGGGCTTGGATTGATCCTGAAGAAAAGTCATAAATCGATCAAGAATTTCGTTTTTATTATCCTCTTTGAGAAGAGAACGGCTGTATTTTTCCACAGGCCTTTTTTGGGAAGACAGGTAACCATATAATAAATCGGGGAAAAACAGCAAGGCAATGGTTGAAGTATAAAGGAACAGTGTCACCATGGTAATTGCATACCGGTAGGGGTCTTCAAACAGGTGTAAACCTGTAATATGGTCTGTTAAAAACCCCAAACCAAGCATCAGCTGTCCTGAAAGAAATATCGAGAACCAGAGGACTAATGATTTTTGGCCGTCATCAGCTACTTTTTGCCTGAACTTCAAAAAATATAAAACTTGTAAAGCAAAATACGCAATCACGCTGATTGTTTTGAACAGATAATGTAGCGGGATGATCACCGAACCTCCTTCAACAAGTTCATAATAAAACTCTACCTTCTCTTCCGGACTGCTTAAGTAGAAAGGCAAAAATTCGATGATATTCAATAAAAAAGGCAACAGGTGAAGCAAATGAATCCAGCGAAATCTGAAATTGGCATGCAATGAAGAGTAGGTATAAAAGAAACAAGCCGGAGGAAAAAGATAGTGAATGGGACTTTCGATACGGATTAGGTGGGGTATTGAGCCCGTTTTGCCTGAATACATCAATGCGCCGAGTATTACTGTTACAGAAGCCACAAGTATAGAAAGTGCCAGGCTGATCCTGATTTCCTTTTTCCCTTGCATTTTCGTAAAAATGATCATACTTACAATTATTCCCAGAAGGCTGCCAAAATAACTGAACAGTTCAGAAAAAGTGAAACTCATTGGGGATCATTTTTAATCTTGCGAAAATAGAAAATGTCCTGAATAATGATTCGAGACAACAAAATCATTTTGAAAGATTAATATATGATGCTGAAATAGTGGTTTTTACGGAAAAAGGAAAAGATTTATTTGAAGTACATTAAAATTGAATTCAACAAGGACATCTCTACATTGTTTGTATGAATAATTTTGCTAAAATCTTACATAGATCATTCAAAAGTTGACTTCTCAACAATTTATTCAATTTTTTATTCATTCATTCAATCAATTTCAATTATCATGTTTAAAATCAGATTTTTAGCCTTAATCTTATTGTTGCCGATCTTGTTGGCAGCACAGGAGAGCAAAAAGCCAAATATCCTCGTTATCTGGGGTGATGATATCGGCACCTGGAACATCAGCCACAACAATCGCGGGATGATGGGTTACCGTACGCCCAACATTGACCGCATTGCCAGTGAAGGAGTATCGTTCACAGACTATTACGCTCAACAAAGTTGCACTGCGGGTAGGGCTGCATTTCTCAGTGGTTCAGTTCCGGTTCGTTCGGGAATGACCAAAGTTGGAATGCCCGGAGCTAAAGAGGGGTGGCAGCAAACTGATGTAACTATTGCCACTGTTATGAAAGGGGCAGGTTATGCAACTGGTCAGTTTGGTAAAAATCACCAAGGTGACCGTGATGAACATTTACCGACAATGCACGGTTTCGATGAATTTTTTGGTAACCTGTATCATTTAAATGCGGAAGAAGAACCAGAAAATGAAGATTATCCGGCTGATATGATTTTGAAAAGCGGAAAAACCTTTGCAGAAACCTATGCACCGCGTGGTGTTTTAAAAAGTAAAGCCGATGGAAAAGGTGGACAGACCATCGAAAACACTGGTCCATTAACAAAAAAACGCATGGAGTCAATTGATGATGAGTCTGTTGCTGCGGCGATTGATTTTATCAAACGCAAAAATGCTGACGGCGAACCATTCTTTTGTTGGTGGAATGGTACCCGTATGCATTTTCGAACACATGTTAAAGATGAACTTCGCGGTATTTCAGGACAAGACGAATACGGTGATGGAATGGTTGAACATGATATGCACGTTGGGCAATTGCTCCAGCTCCTTGACGAATTGGGAATTGCTGATAATACAGTTGTACTTTATTCTACTGATAATGGTCCACATTACAACACATGGCCTGATGCCGGCACAACACCTTTTCATGGAGAAAAGAACTCAAGTTGGGAAGGTGCCTTTCGTGTACCTGCCTTTATTCGCTGGCCAGGGCATTTCCCTGAAAATGTAACCTTAAACGGGATTGTTGCACACGAAGACTGGTTGCCAACTTTTGCAGCTATTGCAGGCGATACAGATGTGAAAGAAAGATTACTAAGCGGAACAACAATTAATGGGCGATCCTATAAAAATTACATTGATGGTGAAAATCAATTGTATTATTTAACAGGAAATGTGAAAGAATCGCCCCGGAAGGGATTTATTTATGTAAACGATGCCGGGGAAATTGCTGCGTTACGGTATGGCGACTGGAAAGCGATGTTCCTTGAAAACAGAGCAAAACAATTACAAATTTGGCTTGAGCCTTTCGTAGAATTGCGCGCTCCTTATTTGATAAATCTGCGTAGAGATCCATTTGAAAAGGCTATTGAAGGATCCAACACATATTATGATTGGTATATTGACAGGGCCTATATTTTGATTGCAATGCAGGGATATGCTTTTAATTTCCTTTCTACTTTGATCGATTACCCACCAAGCCAAACTGCAGGTGACTGGAGTTTGTCAAAAACACAGAAAAAGATAGAATCGATGACAAGCGGCTCAATCGGAGGGCATTAATTTGAAGGTTAAAAATTATGATTGCTCTGTCATTTGGCAGGACAATCATAATTTTTAAACAAATAAGAACCAACATGAAAACAATGACATTTTTATTTCTTGTAATTGCAATTTCCGCTTGTAATTCGCATACAGAACAAGGAACGTCATCTTCAAATTCAAAACCCGACCCGCTTCCCACATGGAACGAAGGGCCGGCAAAACAATCGGTGATTGATTTTGTGAAAGCCGTCACCAACAAGGCAGGCGCGGATTTTATTCAGCCAGCCGACCGCATTGCTGTGTTTGATAATGATGGAACACTCTGGTCGGAGCAACCGTATTACTTTCAGTTGCAATTTGCCCTCGACCGCGTGAAAGCAATGGCTATTGAACATCCCGAGTGGAAAACAAATCCTTTGATTCAAGCGGTACTTGCTGACGATTTAAACACTGTACTTTCGTTTGGTGATAAGGGTTTGGCAGAACTGGTTATGACCACCCATGCCGGAATGACAACTGATGAGTTTTCGCAAAGTGTAACCGATTGGATTACCACAGCCAAACACCCGAAAACCGGTAAATTATACAAGGAAATGGTTTTTCAGCCGATGATTGAAGTGCTTGAATTTATGCAGGCCAATGGTTTTAAAACCTACATCGTTTCAGGAGGGGGTATTGATTTTATGCGCCCGTGGACTGAGGAAGTTTATGGCATTCCGGCTGAACAGGTAATTGGCAGTTCGGTAAAAGCAGCTTTTGAGATTCGCAATGGAAAACCGGTTCTGGTCAAACTCCCTGAACTAAACTTCTTTGATGATAAGGAAGGGAAACCTGTTGCCATTCATCAGCATATTGGTAAAAAGCCGGTAGCAGCTTTCGGAAATTCTGATGGCGACCTGCAAATGCTTCAATGGGCTTCAGCAGGAGATGGAAAACGGTTGATGGTTTTTATACATCACACCGATGCTGACCGGGAATGGGCATACGACCGCGAATCGCACATCGGCAGGTTTGATAAAGGACTTGACGAAGCATTGGTAGAAGGCTGGACAGTAGTGGACATGAAAAAAGACTGGAAAGTTATTTATCCTTTTGAATCGAAGGAATAGTTGAGTTCGTTTGTTTTATCAGAATTTTAACTTTGCAAATTGTTGTTTAAAAACAATAGTTGAATGAAAAAGAAGATTCTGTTTTGGACGCTGGGGGTAATTCTTTTGGTTATTGTAATCAGCCTGGTTTTGCTTCCAGGTATTATCAGGCGCTATGCCGTAAAACACAGCAAGGAACTGGTCGGGCGACAGATTGAACTGGCCAATCTCAGGGTTAACTACTTCACCGGTAAAATCCTGATGACTGATTTTATACTGTTTGAGGCCAACGGGGAGGATGAGTTTGTTTCATTTGATACCTTACTTATCAGGTTGAAACCGTTTAAGCTGCTTAAAGATGAATTTGTGATGGACCGGTTTTATATCAGCGGGTTGTCGGCAAAAGTAATTCAATATGATTCAACATTCAACTTCGACGACCTGGTTGCATTCCACTCATCCGAAGGCGATTCGGCAGTCACAGACACTACATCTTCATCGTCTTTTAAATTTCATCTGTCAAATATTGAATTCAAACATTCCCAATTGGAGTTTGATAACAGAAGCCTTGGAGATACCAAGATGCTCAGCGACATCTCATTTTTTATCCCTTACATCGGGTGGAACCAGAGCGAGAAAAGTGAAGCAGGCCTCCGTTTTTCGTTCAGGGATGAAGGATTTTTTGAGTCATCCATCAATGTTGATCCGGTGGGAGGCGATTTTGACGCCAAAATAGTCATCAATAACCTGCAGCTGGATTCTTTCAGGGCGTACACTACCGATTACATCAATATCAATGAGTTAAGAGGACAATTAAACTGCATGGTTGACATTGCAGGGAATATCAATGCAGCAGAAAAATCTATTGTTTCGGGGACTGTTGAAGTGAATGACTTCATGATGTCTGACACGAAAAGTAAGGAGTTTCTGGGCGCCGCCAAGGTGGATTGCAGGTTACAATCAATTGATTACTATAATAATAGCTATATCATCGATTCATTGATCTTTACCCAGCCTTATGTTTATTTTGAACTGGATACGGCAACCAACAACTTTTTCGAAATATTCAACATCACCTTTGATGAAGAGGAGTCAGATTTTACGGAAGAGGTTACAAACCAGGATACTGATCCATCGCTTTTTTATGCCATTAATCATCTGGTCATAAGGAGGGGAGTGATGGATTACAGGGATAATCTTACCGGCGAAGCATTTGACTACAGCCTCAGCGAGATCGAAATGCATACCGACAGCATCCTGAGTACATCCGACTGGTTGAATATTTATTCTACCATGCTCCTTAACAACAGGGGAAAGCTTGTGGCAGAAGTGGGTTTAGATCCTTCAAATCCTTATGAAATCATTCTCGATTATACCATCACCGGGTTTCAGCTTAGCGACCTGAACATTTACTCGAGGTTTTACATGGGGTTCCCGGTTTTGTATGGCGACATGTATTACCGGAGCCACACCGAAATCATCAAAAATCAGCTTACGAGCGAGAACAAGCTGATTATTCAACATGCTGAACTTGGCGAAAAATCAGGTGGCTTGTATGATTTACCGGTAAAATTTGCTCTTTTTCTGCTAAAAGACAGAAAAGGGGTGATTGACCTTGATATCCCCGTCAGAGGTGATTTGAACGATCCGACAGTCAGCATTGGCAAAATCGTTTGGAATACCTTCAAAAATCTTATCGTTAAAATTGCCACTGCACCTTTTGATTTTCTGGCACGGGTAATAAGCGCAGATCCAAGCGATATCAAGGCTATCGAATACGATTATCTCGACACCACTTTCACTGCAAAGAGACAGCATCAAATTGATCTGCTTCTTGAGCTCGAACAAAAAAAAGGTGGGTTGGTGATTGAACTGGTTTATTTCAATGATGTGGAAAAGGAAAAAGATCAGATAGCCATCAATGAAGCAGGGAAGATTTTTATGGCAAAAACTGGTAAGGATTATATGAAGGATGAAGACGAATTTATTGAATTCCTGAAAGTTGAAGCAAAATCAGATTCCCTTGAAATCCTTGATGCCTCAAAAGTGATCATCCCTGCGACAGCCCTTGATTCATTGGCTGATTTATTCGCAAACACCCGCAGAAACAGCCTCGAAAATTATCTTCGGGCAACGAGTGATTCAACACAAATTCAATTTATCAATCCTGACCCGAGATCTCCAAAAAATGTGGGTAGTTTCCCTCAGTTCGAAATTAAGTACTCCATGTCATCTGAGCAACTGGAGAAAAGATAATTGTTAGAACCTTATTTAAACGATAGTTGCAGCCAATTTAGGACGAAACTACACAAAACCAGTTGACAAAAAAAAATCACAAAAGCCGTAACCCTTGTGATTTTTTAAAAATGAACATAAAGTTCTATGATTATGCAGAAACACCACCCAAAACCGAATCGAGTTGCATTTCTTTCAAAATTCTGTCTTGTATAGGTTGCGTTAGCTTGTTGATTTCATCTGTGCCCCAGGAGATACCTACTACGGTTCTTGTAGGCCTTTTGCCAGCAGGCATTTCTGCCAGTTTCATATAAGCATCCACTACCCATTGTGGGTCGGGTGAGCCTTCACTTTGTAACATTTGAGCAAAACTCTCGCCCATTACTTTAGGAACACCAGCCAACTCACCATAAGATTCCAAAACTTCGCTATGTCCGGGTACTTGACCTGAAGCCAAAAGCCCCGTACCAAATGGTCCTGGCTCCACCAGTACGATATCCACACCAAAGGGTGAAACTTCATAGCGCAAAGCCTGCGAATATCCTTCTAAAGCGTGTTTGGTAGCGGTATAGGTTCCAAAAAACGGTGGCGACATACGACCTACCAACGATGAAGTATTGATAATTAAACCTGAACCAGCTTTACGCATAGACGGTAAAACAGCTTGCATCACTCTGATGGCTCCAAAATAATTGGTTTCCATTTGAAATTTTGCTTGCTCAACGCTGAATGCTTCGGTAATGCCTAAATACATTATCCCTGCATTGTTGATAAGAATATCAATATTTCCTGCTTCTGCAAAAATATTAGCCATTGCTTCCTTTACAGATGTATCTTTTGTGACATCCATATCTACGACTTTGATGTGGGCAGAATGTCCTTCTAATTCTGTTTTTGCAGTAGCATTTTTCCCGTTTGGATTACGCATTGTTGCAAAAACCTGATGGCCTTTGTCGGCAAAATCTTTAGCGGCCTTTAAGCCAAATCCGTTACTGCTTCCTGTGATGA
This sequence comes from Bacteroidales bacterium, assembly GCA_014860585.1. Classification (NCBI taxonomy): domain Bacteria; kingdom Pseudomonadati; phylum Bacteroidota; class Bacteroidia; order Bacteroidales; species Bacteroidales bacterium. The sequence continues at coordinate 19,806 of JACZJL010000002.1, forward strand.
TTACATTTTTCATTTTTGATATTATTTAAAATTAAACATTCCATTATTATTCGCCATTCCTTCTGTAGGAATCTCCTGAATCACATCCCAATGCTCTACGATTTTACCGCCTTTCATTCTGAAGAGGTCATAAAATACGTGTTTTTTCCCACCATTCCATTCGCCTTCGCTTACTGTAAGCACGAAGTTTCCTTCACCCAACACTTTATGGATTTTGGTGTATTTAAACATATTGTTTTGAGAAGTGAGATACTCTACTGCTTCTACTATTCCACTCAATCCGTCTTTGATTTGTGGGTTGTGTTGATGGTATTCTTCTGCACTGATGTATTCAGATATTTTACTCGGATTTTTACCCATCAATACATCTTCTACTAGAGATACTGCCAATGCCTTGTTCGCTTCGGTTTTGTCCAGGTCTTCTGCAGTTACAGGGCCATCGGTTTGTGATCTTCCGCTGGCTGTTTCTTTTACAAGGACAGTCATAGCGTCCCAATGTTCAGCTACTTTTCCGTTTTCATCTACACGGATAATGTCGAATGCCACCATTTCATCTGCTCCAAAAGGTTTGGCATTTTTCCAGATGTTGTGCATAAACACATAGTTGCCATCTTGAAACATTCTCACGTTTTCAGCATATGTTCCGTGTTCTTTTAAGACGGGTAGCAATTTGATAAACGGTTCAAGTCCGGTGGGAACAAACGGATTGTGCTGAATATAATCAGCATTTGCAAATTTGCGCATTGTTTCAGCGTCTTGTTTAGCAACAGCACCTAAGAAAGTGCCTACGATTTCTTTGTTGGTCATTGATTTTGTTTTTGATGAATTATCCTCGCTTGTTGATTTAGAATGATTCGTGCCACAGGAAGCGAGAATGCCTGATAACACAAATACGCTTATTACTTTTCTCATTGTTTTTGTCATTTGATAAAAAATATTACTTTTGTTTCGCCAGCAAAATTATTAAATTACTTTCAAAAGACAAGTAAAATTGAAAAAAGTTCATTTTAGAAATAAAATTTAACATAGCCTTAACATATGCGATCGGATTTCAGATGTAATTGCCCGTTTACTTCAGCCCTGGATGTTTTGGGCGATAAGTGGATGTTGGTTATTGTAAAGCAGATGCTGATACAAGACAAGGAAACTTTTAAGGACTTTACGGAAAGTGAGGAAGCCATTGCTACCAATATTCTTTCGGCCAAGCTTAAACTCCTGGAAGAACTTGGGATCATCATCAAAACAAAACCACCTAATAATAAAAAGACCAACCTCTATCTTTTAACTGATAAGGGATTGGCTTTGACACCTATACTTGTAGAGCTTGCAATCTGGAGCGATAATCACCTTAGAGACATCCATCCGACTATTGTGAATGGAGAAGCAATGGGATTTCTGCGGGATGACAAAGCAGCTTTTGCAAGTGTGTTAGAGAAAAAATACAGGGAAAAACTGGCTACAAGAGCACTTACACGTAAGTAGTGGTTTGTTGCTTCGCAGGACCCGCCTGCTCTACTTTACTGACGGGCAGGCAGGAAACGCTAAATTTGAAGTTAAGTTACCCGCGCGTGCGGGATTAAGTACTAAAAATCTCTGCCTGCGTTTAGATGAGGCACGTTTTGATCAGTTTATACAAGTAGTTTACGCGAAAGATTTCCAGTCGGATATTTCTATTAACTTTGGAACCTCAAACCAATGTGTTTATTGAGTGGCAGGTTAAACTACTGGCGTTTTATTCATGCGAAATATTCTCTTACATCTTCATCCACCAAGGGTAAACGAAGCCTCCATCCAACTCAACCGTACGTTCGGTCTTGGCGGGATGGCCGCTCTGCTGATTGTAATCCAGATTTTTACCGGAATCCTGCTGCGGTTCAACTACACGCCATCGGTGGCCGAAGCTTACGACTCAGTGTTGTTTCTCACTAGGAATATCCCGTTTGGCGCTTTTATGCGAAACATTCATTACTGGGGAGGTGTTTTTCTGCTGCTGATTGCCTTTTCGCATTTTCTCAGGGTATTCTTTACCGGCGCTTACAGGGAAAAAAGAAAGGTAAACTGGCTATTCGGGCTAGTGCTCCTGGTGTTGATTGTTTTCCTGAATTTCACAGGTTATCTACTCCCCTGGGATCAGCTGGCTTACTGGGCTATTAACGTCAGCACCAATATTGTCGGATATTTACCGCTGATCGGGGATAACCTTCAGCGATGGATTGTCGGTGGTGATGAGCTGAATGCAGGCACATTGCAGACATTTTTCAATTTTCACACCGCCGTTTTGCCATTTTTAATTGTGGTAATTTCAGTTTACCATTTCTGGCGGGTGCGCAAAGCCGGAGGAGTCCTGGTTCCGGCGACCAATGAAAAGATTAACATGGTTCCGGTGATGCCTGATCTTGTGTACAAGGAATTCATCGTTTCCCTTGTCCTGATTGCAGTTTTGTTCCTATTTTCAGCACTTTTCAATGCGCCGCTGCTCGAAAAGGCCAATCCGGCTTACAGCCCAAACCCCACCAAAGCCCCGTGGTACTTTGCCGGTGTGCAGGAGTTGCTTATGCATTTTCATCCCTTTTTCGCTGCTTTTGTAATCCCAATTGGAGCCATGGTGTTTTTTGCGTGGATTCCATTTTTGAAAGATAATGAACCACCACAAGGGCGTTGGTTTATTTCGGAAAAAGGAAAGCAATCCGCCAGATCCACGGCAATTTTTGCTGCTGCTGTAACGCTTTCCGGGATTCTGTTTAATGAATATGTCCTCAATTTCGAAATACTGCTACCGGCCATCCCTGCTGTGATCACCAACGGAGCAATACCCATTTTTATCCTGCTGGTTTTTGTGGCCGGTTTTTACAGGTTACATATTAAGTGCCTGATGCTTTCGAAAGAGGAGCTGGTGCAGGTTGTTTTTGTGTTTATCATTGCGGCTTTCGTTGTACTGACAATTATAGGGGTGTTTTTTAGGGGAAAAGATATGGCGTTATGATTAATTTTGTAAGGAATAATGATCTAAATAGTTTATTATGAAAGCTTTAATATTAATAGCTGTACATGTTCTGTTTGGTTGTCAGGTAATTTTTTCACAGGTTACAACTAACTGTTCAATCATTAGTTTAATGTCAGGTGATACAGTCGTTTTAGGGCGCAATCATGATGTAACCGTTCCGAATGGCCTTTTGGTCTTTAATCCCAGAAATATTAATAAAGAAGGTTTTGAATTTCCGGATGAAGATATTCCACGATGGACATCGAAATATTCCAGCATCACATTAAATGTTTTTGGTGTTGGTTTTGCAATTTGCGGGATGAACGAGAAGGGGCTTTCAATGGGACATGTCGGATTTGCCGAAGCCAAATACCCCTCAATCAAAGGCGCCCCCGTAATTGACCAGATTCATTTCATCACCTACATGCTTGATAATTTTGCAAGTACTCATGAGGTAGTTTCGGCAGTAAATGAAATCAGTATTTCGGATGAATCAATTACCAGAGAGCATTATTACGTTTGTGATGCAATTGGGCGTACAGCAATTTTAGAGCCGATTGAAGGCGAATGGGTTATATTCACCAATGAAACAATGCCTTATCCGATACTCAGCAACGATAATTATGAGCAGTCAATAAATTACCTGAAGGATTACCAGGGTTTTGGTGGGAACAGAATAATTCCCGAAAGGAATTTTGGTGTAGAAGAAATAATGGCCATGGGGGCGACCTATATTCAAGATTTTCAAAATCATAAAAATCAGCATGTTGTAAAATCAGCATTTGAACTTTTAAATAATATCGGCTTCAATAAATTTCCTCCCCCAGAACATGTTGATGTTCCGCAGAATTATGGCACTCTTATTACAACTGTTTTCGATCTTAAAAATCTGATCGTTTATTTTAGAACTAAATCGTACCCTGAAATTAAGATGGTTAGATTCGACCAATTCAAACCTGATTGTCCTGACCCGATTATGATGATGGAAGTCGAGACTGATAAAGAGGGTAATGTCACCAATTCGTTTGAGAATTACACCTTTGAGAAAAACCTGCATTTTGTCAATGAGCGCCTGAAAAATGATGTTCCCGGTGATATAATCGAATTATTGGGTTCATACCCTGAAACATTTAAGTGTAAATGAAAAACCGTGATTTCAGCCAATATTTGCAAATGGATTATAAAAGTTTAACTGTAAACAGCATGATATTCCACATTTGGATTGAAAATTTGCTTTTAGTACATTCCAGACCAGGCGTGTTAAGGTTCACAAGATGAAAGATTCGGAGAATAAACAACAGTCAATGGCAACCAATGCCTCACTCCCAGATCGGATTACCCGCCAGGATTTTTTCCGTCGTGCCTGGAAATGGCTGGGAATTGTCGCTTCAGTTGAAGTGATTGCGATGGTTGCAGCCTATTCTTTTTCAGGTAAAAAGCAAAAAACGGCGCCTCCCGGGCAATTGTTTGCAGCTGGTCCGGTGGATGTATTTTCTCTCAACACTGTTACGGCATTTATGGGAGGACGATTTTACCTGGCACGGCAGCAGGACGGCGGATTCATCGCCCTGTCGCTCCGATGCACCCATCTGGGCTGTTCGGTAACCTGGGAGGAGGACAAGCAAAGGTTTATCTGCCCCTGCCATTCGTCTGCCTTCAACATCAAAGGAGAAGTTTTGAATCCCCCTGCAGCAAGGGCGCTCAGTTATTATCCCGTTTACATCGAAAATGGCCTGGTGAAAGTAGATATCGGCGCTATCAAAAAACGAAATTCATTCGATAAAGATCAACTTGTTTATGCATAACCGCCATGAATCATAAAAGCTGGAACATAACAGGACTGATCGCCACTGCAGTGATTGCGCTGAGCATTCCACTGTCGCTACTGGTCAACCGTCCTGCCGGCGAAGTTTGGAAGCCTGAGGCTGTTTTTACCGGCGGTCATGCCTGCATCGAATGTCATCAGCCCGAGTACCGGCTGTGGAAAGAATCGGATCACGCCAAAGCCATGATGTTTGCCTCGGACAGCTCCGTGTTGGGTGATTTCAACAATGCGGAATTTATTTTTAATGGAAAGACTTTCCGTTTTTTCCGGCGCGATGGTAAATTCATGGTTTTTACCGAAGGGGTAGGAGGGGAGATGCAGGAGTTTGAGGTGAAATATACTTTCGGAATCCGCCCTCTTCAGCAATACCTGATCCCTTTTGAAAATGGCCGCTACCAATGCCTTCCGATTGCCTGGAATACGTTGAAAAATGAATGGTTTCACATGGCTGCTATGGTTTACAATCCCGAAGACCTTAAACCGGATAGCTGGCTTTACTGGACCAACCAGAGTCAGAACTGGAACAGCATGTGCGCCGAATGTCACTCCACCAACCTGCAAAAGAACTTTGACCTGGAAACGAAAAGCTACTATACCACCTGGGTTGACATCAGTGTGAACTGTGAAGCCTGTCATGGCCCGGGGTCGTTGCATATCGAATGGGCACAGTTACCCGAAATGGGCAGGCCGCAGAATGTGAATACCAGCCTGGTGTTGCAAACAAGCAACCTCACTTCACGCCAGTATGTCGAATCGTGTGCTCCCTGCCACTCCCGACGAAGTTCGATGGGCGCCAACGATCACCGGAGCAGCGATTTCTATAGTTATGCCGTTCCGCAACTGCCCATGAGGCCCAATTACCATGTGGACGGCCAGATTCATGAGGAGGTGTTCGACTGGGGATCATTCACACAAAGCAAAATGTACATGAACGATGTTTTCTGCGGTGATTGTCACGATCCGCACAGCAGTAAGCCGTTGTTGGAAGGAAATGCTTTGTGCACCCAATGCCACATCGAAGAGCAATACAATACCTTTAACCATCATTTTCATAAAGCAAAAGGAGAAGACGGGATTACGTTTGTGAACAAATCAGGTCAAAAACTTGGCCCCGGCGATGGAAACCTTTGCCGCGACTGCCACATGCCCGGACAGTATTTCATGGGTGTGGATAAGCGATTCGACCACAGCATGCGCATCCCGCGCCCGGACCTTTCCATCCAACTGGGTACACCCAACGCCTGCATCAATTGCCACGATGGCGAAACCAATGAATGGGCGCTCGAGTTTATTGATAAATGGTACGGCAAAGCCAAAAAAGCGCATTATGCAACCATTCTGGCCGTTGCTTACGAGCGTAAACCCGGCTCAGATATGGAGCTGATCCGGCTGATCAACAACGATCTGTATCCTGAAATCATCAGGGCTACGGCCATAAGTTACCTTTCGGGATATGGTAATCAGAACGCCAAGGAAACTATCAGAAGGTTGCTTAATAATCCTGATCCGCTACTCAGGTATATGGCTGCCAACAATTATTCACCTGCCGACTCCGTAATTTTGTTAACCAACCTGGTGCCTTTGCTCAGCGACCCGGTTAAGTCGGTCAGGATTGAGGCAGCCAGCAAGTTATTGACATTTAATAATTCAGATTTTAATGAATTTCAGCTAACCGCTTTTCGCAATGCCGTTGAAGAATACAGGCAATCACTCTGGTGGGCTGGAGATTTTCCGGCCGGGCGTTACAACCTTGGGAATTATTATTCAAAAATGAACGACCGCCCGAAAGCGATGGAGAATTATGCTGAAGCACTGGCGCTTGACCAGTTATTCTATCCGGCAAGGATCAATCTTGGCATCCAAAGCTATGCTGATGGCAAAACCGAATTAGCCGATCGTCTTTTCAGCGAGATGATCCGTTTTCACCCCGAAATGACCGAAGGCTATTATTACCTTGCGTTGCTTTATGCCGAGCAAAACCGGAATTCGGAAGCCATTGCTTTGCTGGAGACTGCAGTTTCGTTACCAAACGCCAACCCACGAATATTCTACAACCTGGGTTTGCTTTACCAGTCAACAGGTCAGGACGCAAAATCCAGCGCGACTTTCGAAAAAGGGCTGGTCCTTGATCCATGCAATTTCGATTTACTTTATGCCCTTTTCGTTTTTCACCTTAACCGGAGCGACCGGACAAAAGCCTCAAATTATCTGGAAAAGTTAACTCAATGCTATCCCGGTGAAGCAAGCGTCCAGAGTTTGTACCGGGATTTTTTTAAGGAAGTTAGTAGGTAACTCTGTTTACTTATCAAAAATCATATTTGAGTATTCTCATTTCCAGATTAAACTACTTTTGCGCTGACTCAATAGTTGAATGTAATGCCTGGCTTTTAAGTCAAAGATTATTTTCCACGATCATTTTTAGTTGGTAAATAGGGCATGGCAGACTTCACTCAGAATTGATTTCCATATGGTTTTACATAAAAATTTTGTTCAAACAATTAAACTTACACAAAATGAAACATCAATTATTCAAAAAACTGTTTTTTATGCTGTTTGCAGGGACAATGTTATTTTCCTGCGCACCGAAGCAAAATGCAGAAAGTGATAAGGAAATCGCCAATGACGGCACTGGCATTGATCGAACAGTGCTTCCCATCAAAGAACCCCTTCGTCAAACCACGAAAGAGCTGGACGTAAGGAATGCAACAATTCCCGAACGTTTCGATGTAAATGCTCCGGAAAATGCACCCAATGTGTTGCTTGTGCTATTGGACGACCTTGGCTTTGCCGGAACCAGCACTTTTGGTGGCCCGGTTTCAACCCCTACATTTGACCGGTTGGCTGGTGAGGGATTGGTTTACAACAATTTTCACACAACCGCGGTTTGCTCTCCAACCAGAGCTGCATTAAAAAGTGGTCGCAACCACCATGTAAATAACATGGGCGCCATTATCGAGACAGGGACAGGTTTTCCGGGTAATACCGGCCAGATTCCGGCAAGTGTAGCTCCTGTTGCTGAGATGCTTCGTTTGAATGGTTACAGCACCGGTGCATTTGGAAAATGGCACGAGCTTGCAGCCTGGGAAACCAGTGTTTCCGGCCCCTTTGATCGTTGGCCGACACGCCAGGGTTTTGATAAATTTTATGGATTTCTCGGTGGAGAAACAAATCAGTGGGCGCCATTTATCTATGACGGCACACACCCTGTTGAACTGCCCGAAGATCCCGACTACCACTTTATGCGCGACATGACCGATCAAGCCGTTGCTTGGATGCTTTACCAAAAGGCATTAACCCCTGATAAGCCCTTCTTCATGTACTTCGCACCGGGTGCTGTGCATGCCCCTCACCATGTTCCGGAGAGCTACATTAAGAAGTGGAAAGGAAAATTTGATGCCGGCTGGGACGCGATGCGTGAGCAAATTCTTGAAAGGCAAATCGCTTTAGGGATTGTCCCTGCTGGAACTAAACTGGCGCCTAAGCCGGAGGCAATACAAGATTGGGAATCTCTTACGGCCGATCAAAAACGCCTGTTTACCAAACAGGCTGAAGTGTATGCTGCTTTTCTCGACATGACCGATTATGAAGTAGGACGCTTACTGGATGCTATTGACCAGATCGGACAGGCTGACAATACCCTTGTTCTCTTTGTTTACGGCGATAATGGTACAAGCGCTGAAGGTGGCATGAACGGGATGTTCAGCGAAATGACCTACTTTAACGGAGTGCAGGAAACCGTGGAGGACATGCTGAAGAAAATTGATAAGTGGGGCGGTCCGGAAACCTATCCGCACATGGCTGCTGGGTGGGCTGTTATGTTTGATACTCCATATACCTGGACCAAACAGATAGGATCAGACCACGGCGGCACCAAGGTGGGCATGGCCATTCGCTGGCCTAAAGGAATAAAATCCAAGGGAGAAGTGCGTACCCAATTCACTCATGTTATTGATGTAGCCCCAACCATTCTCGAGGCTGCCAACCTTCCCGAGCCAAAAAGTGTAAATGGCGTCGAGCAGCGCCCGATGGACGGAATCAGTATAGTTTATTCGTTTAACGATGGTAATACCAAAGAAAAGCACAAAACACAATATTTCGAAATGTTCGGTAACCGTGCAATCTATCACGAAGGATGGTACGCTCGTACTATTCACAGGGCGCCCTGGGAACCAACACCACGCAGACCACTGCTGGAGGATATCTGGGAACTGTATGATGTGGCCAATGACTTCAGTTTAATCAATGATCTGGCAGCAGAACATCCTGAAAAACTAAAAGAATTGCAGGATCTTTTCCTGAAGGAAGCGGAAAAGAATTTTGCGCTACCGATTGATGACCGTGTATTTGAGCGTCTTATCGCTGAAAAAGTGGGACGTCCCGACATCATGCAGGGGCGCACTTCGCTGACCCTTGCTCAAGGGATGACCGGAATGACAGAGAACGTCTTCCTGAATGTGAAAAACAAGTCAAAAACGATCACTGCAGAAGTTGAAATACCCGAAGGAAAAGCGGCTCACGGAACCATCATTGCTCAGGGAGGACGCTTTGGCGGGTGGTCACTGTATGTCAGGAACGGCGTACCTGCATATGATTATAACTTCATAGGAATGGAGCGCTACACTATTTCTTCCACTGAAAAATTAACACCGGGGAACCATACCATCAAGTTCGATTTTGCTTATGATGGCGAGGGCATCGGAAAAGGTGGTTTGGCAACACTATACATTGATGATAAAAAGGTCGGAGAAGGCCGTATCGAACGTACCCAGTCAGGGATTTTCTCTGCTGACGAAACTGCCGATGTGGGCATTGATCTCGCTACCCCAGTGGTTGAAACCATTGGATCCGAGCATAAATCGAAGTTTACCGGGAGAATTCCGAAAGTGACTGTGGAAGTCCGCTAAAATTTTGAATAAATAGTACTGCCAGAAAACTCTTAATGTTGATAATCAATTTTTAGGAGTTTTCCGGCGGTTGCTATGTACAAAAACCTTCGCCTAATACTCAAATCATAATAGTACTTTTGTACTATCTAATGCAGACAATAAACCATAAGCATAATTGTTGATTATTAGATTTTTTGGGTAAAACTATTTCAAACAAAACTACAACACGTGAAAAAATTTGTACTTCTATTTTTTGTTGCTACTGCGTTGATAACCAAAGCACAAACACATCAAATTGACACCACAGCCATTATCATCTTCGACCGGATGAGCGACCTCATCGGAGACTTAGGGTCGGTAAGTTTCACAGTGAACACTTCACAGGACATTATTGATGTGGAACTCGGCCTGGTGAAATATTTCAACGAAAGCCAGGTGTATATGGTCGGTCCTGATAAAATGATGATCCACTCTAACGGCAATAAAGGTCACAGGGGGATGTGGTACAACGGCGAAGAACTGGTTTACTATTCCTTCACCGAAAGCACCTATGCGGTGATTGATACTCCGCCTACTATCATAGAAACCTTTGATGAAGTGAACCGACAATACGACATCGAATTCCCGGCAGCCGATTTCTTTTACCCTACCTTTACTGATGATCTGATTGCAACCATGGATGACATCATCCTTGCCGGAAGAAGCGTAGTTGAAGGAAAAGCCTGTTACCATATCATTACAAGAAACAAGGCGATGGGCGCACAATTCTGGATTTCGGATGATGAATGGTTTCTTCCGGTGAAAATGATCATTACTTATTATGATGAAAGTCCCAATGCACAATATTCGGCCACTTTTTCTGACTGGAAGGTGAATCCGGATTTACCGAATGCGATGTTCAATTTTACTCCACCCCCTAAGGCCAGGAAAATTAAAATTCTGGCCAAATCATTTTGATAATTACCCATTAAACAATATTGAAACATGAGAATAATTTCGATAAAATTCAGGTACCTGCTTTACATAGCAGTTTTTGCAATGATCTTACCCTTAAGTGCGACGGCACAGCGAATGGGGCACGGAGGAGGTGGAGCCCGCGGAGGTGGTGGAGGTGGCGCGCGAATGGGAGGCAGCTCTCAGATGTCGCGGCCATCTACCCAGCAAGCACGTCCGGCATCCCAGCCTTCAAGACAATCCAGCCAGCAGGCAAGGCCTTCTACTTCGGATCGCTCCATTAACGGTGGTCATCAAAAATCTCCCGATCGCACACTTTCGGGTCAAAGTGGCAATAAAGGGGTTTCGACTAATGATACCAGAAACAGAAATCAAACAAATATCAAGGGAAACTCAGGAAAAGTCAATACGGGAGATGTAAACAACAACCGGAACAACATCAACAACAGCAATAATATCAATAACAGCGGAAACAGATACAATCAGAACAATATTTATGTAAGGCCCCCTGCAAGACCTTATCCAAGACCACCATACGCTTACGGCGGATATCACTACAACTGCTACCATCCCTATCACCCCTATCCCTATAATCCCTATTACTATGGGCCATCATACAACCCATGGGGCGTATTTGTTGCTGCGGTGGCTGTAACTGCCATTGTGATCAGTATTGATAACGCTGAAGAAGAAGACGACAACCAGGTGTATTACGACTCCGGGGTTTATTATGTCAAAGAGGGTGATGGTTTTAAAGTCATCCAGCCACCACCCGGAGCCACAATTCCTTCTCTGCCTGATGGCTCTGAGACTGTGGTTGTAAACGAAACCACCAACAACTACTATTATGCCGGAACGTATTACGAAAAGGATGATAAGGGGTATGTAGTCGTGCCCCCAACCGCAGGAACCCTCGTTCCCAGTCTGCCCGAAGGCGGTGAAGAGGTGAAAATCGGCGACATCACTTACGTTAAATTGGGCGAAACCTATTACCAGCCCGTAGTTGTTGAAGGGAAAAATATGTACGAAGTGGTGAACGTGGAGACAGCAGGGTAAACTTACTGAGCGTTAGCCATCTTACGCAGGAACATTTCATATTCGCCATGTCATTGCGAGGATTTGCAAGTATGAAGCTCCATGATTTATCTGTATAATTCCTGAATCGGAGGCAATAACAAGTTTTCCCGGAAATCTATGCATTTGAAATAATATTCGAAACTTAAAAAAGTAATTATCTTTATCGCACAAAATTCAGCTTGATCCAATGAAAACCAGAGTGCTTTTGTTCCTTATGATTTTTGCATCTTTGGATCTCTCTGCACAATTGATGCTCGGCAGTGCAAGATCTGAAATCAATTTCAGGGAGGGGCCGGGTTTGCAATTTAAGGTAGCCTTTACGATTAATCATTCCAACCTGCTTGTTATTCTTCCACGCGAAGCAAAAAATGACTTTATCGAAGTGTTTGATATCGAGTCAAGTTCTTATGGTTATGTAGCAAAAAATTTAATTGTGGTTACCGACACTCTGTACTTTCAACAGCAGCAAATTTTCACTGCAACCGGCGAAACCCGCACCGGAGAAATTGAAATGGAATTGGTCAACCAGACTTCAAAAACACTTTTTACCTGGATTAATGGCAATTCATACCGTCTCGACCCTTTTGAAAAGAAGGTTCTGATTTTAGATGTCGAAGAGATCATCTACTTTTCATCTGCTCCCGGGTTGTATCCGGTTTTTGGGAAAGAAAGCGTGGCAAGAGGCAAGACATATCGCTGGAATTTTTCTATATGATACAAACCACCCGGCTCAAAATGAATGCACAGAATGTTTTTATCCCGAAATTCACTGTTATGGCCAAAACATCTGTTTTGCTTTTCTTAATGTTTCTCTGTTTTTTTGCCTCCGCACAGCAACGAGACACGCTTAAAGTTACCATTACGGAGATTAATAAACGCATAAAGCCAGATACCATTTTTTCTTTTTCAAGCCGCGTGGACACCATAGCCTTACAAGCAGTAAAAACCGATACAAGCAAAATTGTCAGGGATGTGAATGTGCAGGATCTGGAAGATTCGAAGTATAATGTAAAGTTTATGGGAAGTGCAAGGGTAAACGGTTACTTTGATTTTGCAGGGTTAACCAGCACCGAAGGCTTCATCCCTTACGAAATACCCGTAGGAGTTGGGGAAATTCCCGGATTATCCAGCATTTATATCGGCGCCAGGCAATCCAGGATTGGTGTGGAAGGAAACGCCAATACCAAAGTCGGGAAAATAAAAACTTATCTCGAAGTTGATTTTGCCAGTAATACCGAGTCCTATTTAAGGCTCAGGCATGCTTATGCCGAATGGAATTATTTAAAACTTGGTTATACCTGGAGTACATTTATGGATAACGCCTCATTGCCCCAAACGGTTGAGTTCGAAGGACCCAACAGTTCGCTGAGCAAGCGGCACGGATTAATCAGGTACGAAAGAATAGTAAAGCCCGGAAATATAATTGGAGTCTCGCTCGAAAGCCCAAAAGCTGACTATTACAATCCGGCCGATACAATATTGGTTACTTCACCGGATCAAAGAAATTTAGATGTTGCCGGGCGCTACAAATACTTTGATAAATGGGGGCATGTTCAGGTTGCCGGAATTATCCGAAAAATCGATTTTATTCAGCAAGGAAAAATTGACACACAACTTGGATGGGGTATTCTCTTAAGTACAACCCTATTCATCAACAAACATCATCAGATAAACTCCCAATATTCAATTGGCAAAGGAATTTCTTACTATTCTGTGGGGCTCACCAGGAGGCAGCTGGATGCGGTATATGATCCCAACACCAACACTATGATTCTTAAAGACATAGGCGGAGGTTTTATCAATTACTCGTTCAAACCCGTCTCGAATATAGTCCTTTCTGCTATTGCAGGAATCTCTCATATCGAATGTCATGAGTTTGAATCCGGAGACTCCTTCAGGTCAAGTCAGTATTATGGCGCTAACGCTTTTTATAATCCGATCGAAACCATTAGTCTTGGCATTGAAATCACTGCCGGAACACGTAAAAACTTCGATAATCAGATTGGGGGTGCAACACGGATTTCAATGCTGGCAAAATTTGATTTCTAAATACTGTCCTTTGCCAACATCGAATAGTCGTTTTAGCATCACGACGGGGTTTGTTTCTTTTTCTATCCAGCACTTGTATAGAAATCCGAACTGTTCTTTCAGTTTCTCTTTCGTAAAGGCGACACCTTTACGTGCTATCATCAGATGATACTCAAACATAAAAAAAAGTGCGCTTGCTTGTTGTATCGCAGGCGCACCCTTTTTACTAAAAATTAAAAACTTGTTGAGTTATCTATTTGAAGTTAAAGCCAAGATTAATGGTGACATAATTTTGTGCTTCCAGGTCGCCGCCTTTGAAGCCTGCATAATATTTAGCAGCAAGCATCAGATCAAGACCTTCTGATACATTGAAAAGCACACCCACCTCAGGACGCAGTGCAAATTGCCATGCTTCATCCTCAACTGTGTACAAACCCATATCCAGATCTCTGCGGTTGTAAATTGTACCAAGACCAAGCCCTAGAAAGGGATTGATCTGAGCGTCTGGCTGGAAGTAGTAATCAGCCGCTGCAAGGATAGGAATTGTATTGATGTACCTGTATTGAACACCCGAGAGAGAGATGGTTCCATCTGTGTAGGTGTCATAGTCTTTATTCTCATAAAAAGTATTCATTCCTGATTCAATACCAAGACCAACATTGGGAGAAACGAAGTTGCGGAATTCAAAGGAAATACCTCGCCAACTCGTTTTTTCAATAAACTCTCCCATATCCCCGGTTCCAAATCCAACAGAATACTGCATGGAAAAGAAGTTCTCCTGAGCGTTTAGTTGCGTAATCCCGATGATACCTGTTACCAGTAAAACAAAAAATATCTTTTTCATAGTAATGTTCCTTTCTTAGGTTTATTGAATTAATTGGTTTTCAGGTAAGATGATTGTTCAAATGCCTGATCAATGGCATTGTTGACCCTGCTTGCATTGTAAGTCCCCTGATAAAGTCCGTTGATGGCACTGGTCCAAACAGCCAACCGGCTGCCATCGGTGCTCTCATAATTTGGATCAACCATTGTCATTAAGAATGTTCCCGTTGTGTAGCTGCTGTAAACAGGGTAAGGGTAATACCATCCATACCCGCCGCAATAATAAGGATCCCAATAACACCAGTAGCCACCCCAGCCACCGGAAACCACTATTGTTGTGGATGTCCAGGCTGCAGGAAAGAGATGAGTATCCGGATTTTGATCCTGCGCTACTTTTGTCCAGCCTAATGCCGCCATGTTCTTTTCGATCTGAGCCAGCGTTGGTTGTGCATAAATATTGTTGACATACTCAATGTCAGCATCTTCATCACCTGTAATTTTAACAATTTTGTCAGGGATGGAGTAGGTGCCTTTGCTCTCGAAGTCGAAACCTGGATCGTAATTCGAATAAACAATATCCAGTTCATCCACATATTCCGGTCCGTCAGGGTAACATCCCCAGAGCAGACCCAAACTGGTTAATAAAACCAATGAAAATAATTTACGTTTCATAATTTTCTGTTCTTATTTAATAATAAATATTGATTTTCTGTTTTCTATTTAAATGTAACTCGTGTATTGGTTGCCCAATACTATTTAATCAACCCTTTCTTTTGCCATTCATACCTGAGCGTGGCAAAAATATCATCTATCGTTTTATCAAGCTTGGTCGGATTTAGTGATGAAGTTGTACCAGACCACAAGAGCTTCCCCTGATCGAGGGAATAAAGATTTGTTTCGACTAGAAAACTGGTGTTCTCAGAATAATAGCCAGGGGTTGCATAACGATAGCCATACCAGCCGCCGTAAGAAGTGCCGGGTTGATAGGTGGTTTCCTTTTCCACATCTTTCAGCCGGATGAGTATTGTACCGTCAAAACCGTCATTTTTTAGCTTTTCAACCACCTGGTTCTGGTCAGTATCAGCAGCCGTCAGATAAAGATAGGATTGAACAGCTTCAACGTTTTTGAGCAACGCAACAAGCTTATCCTCAGCGATACGCTGAGAGGTTTCGTCTTTCAATGGCGCCACAACCAAAACTTTCCGGAACGATTTTACCGTTTCGGCCGTTAAGGAAGGATCAGCCCAACTTTTTTCGAGCCGGGTTGCTGGTGAGCAGGAAAATAATACTGCTGCCAGACTGAGTAAAACAAATAATTTAATTTTCATGACATCAGTTTTTTAATTGTTTTTGAAAATTGATTTATAGATCCCGCAAGCGAATCATTTTTTACTTGAGTTTAAATGTCAATCCACCGCCCAGGCCCCACTGATACATGGTTGAATAGGTACTAACACCTGCGCCGGCGCCTCCGGTTCCAAAATACAATCCACCGCCTGCTGATTGAACTGCTGAGGCAAGATCGGCCTGAAGTTTTATTCCTACCTTTTCGCTTACCCAGATATTGGTTCCCAACTTCAGCTCCCATGCAAATTTAATTGCGCTGTCGTCGGTTGAACTGCTTTCAGGATTTTGAATTTTAAAAATTGCCATGCCAATACCAAGGCCGCCATAAGGCTCAACCTTTCCCCCTGTCTTAAAATAATTGTTTCCGCCAAGCAGCACGTAATTAATATTCACATCAAAAGTTTTCGTTTTTACCCCATTGAGGTAATAACTCATTGGGACCTGAGCTTCCTGACGCAGGTATTTCAATTCAATGCCTTTGGTTGGATGTGCCATATACTCCAGCCCCAACCCCCACTGGAAGCCACCTTCAATGGTTCCTTCGAAATAGGACGTGCTGCTGTAATAAGAGTCAACCTTATCGTCAAAAACATATTTCGAAAAGGCATTTAACCGGATTTCCTGTGCGGTCACTATACTTGATACCACGAAGAAAACAAACAGGCTGAGAATAATTCGTTTCATTTGGATGATGTTAGTTTATTGATTTTTAAATTTTTAAAACAATGCAAAAGTAATGATTATCAGAATTTGCATCAATTGATGTCAAAAAAGTGAAACGGCATCCGAAGATACGCAGTTAACCTGGAAAACATTCGGATGCCGATTCTGAAAAGAATGATTAATTACCTTGTAATAGTGGAATTTCAACAGCAAGTTCTGCATTCACCAGGGTTTCAATTTTATTCTCCAATTGGAAATAGCTGGCAACTTTGGTTAAAGGAAGTACTTTCTTAAACTTCTTGTAGTAGGTCTGATCCAATTTCAGCAATTCTCCTTTGATGGCAAACATCCTTTTCACCAGGTCATCGGCTACTTCGGGAGTCATGTTTTCATAATTTTTAGCGAAATCTTTGATCAACTGTACGCGCTTGGTTTGAACGGTGTACATTTTCCCATTGTATTCATCATAAAGCGGCCAGAAAACGGTTGCTTCGGCATCGGATAACTGAAGCACTTCCATTACAACAACTTTTTTCTCTGCTTTGAGCTGGGTTCTTACCAACTCAACGTAATCGCTCGTAGTTTGAGCGTTTACAAAACTAAATGCCACAAGGGCAAAAAAACCAAGAATAAACTTTTTCATTTTAAATGTGAATTAAAAGATTAAAAGATTGATAAAAAAAAGCCTAATTGAATTAGCAATAAATACTTTAATATAGTGATTGAACAGCATGTCAATTTGTTGTTGACTTTAAAAACTAAATTGACAATTAACAACAGGCAAAACTAATCTTTGTTTTCTTCATCGACAGAAAAAATAAAAGGAGTAGTACCAAAGTACTAAGTGATTAAACTATTATTTTTGAAAGTCTAAGGCATTGGTTTGATATTATTTTCCACTTTTTTCAGGACATTTGTTTTGAAAAATTACCTAACGATAAGTAGTACCGGCATGAAAACACCCTGATTTTGATTTTAAAATTTAGGCTAATATCCGGTCATAGTAAACAGACTATTTTTGCAGATATGAAAATCATCAGTAAATATTTCACCGAACTCACGCAGGATCAAACGGACCGGTTCATTCAACTGAACCCACTTTATTCAGAGCTGAACGAGAAAATTAATGTAATCTCCCGCAGGGACATAGAAAATCTGTATGAGCGTCATGTGCTGCACTCGTTGGCCATTGCAAGGGTTATCAGTTTTGAACCGGGAACCAGCGTCCTTGATGCCGGCACGGGTGGTGGTTTTCCGGGCATTCCACTGGCTATAATATTTCCCGATGTTCAATTTCATTTAATTGACTCAATTGGCAAAAAAATTAAAGGAGTTGAAAGTATTATTCAAGGATTGGGTTTGAAAAATGTTACGACTGATCAAACGCGGCTTGAGGATTTGAATCAGAAGTACGACTTCATTGTCAGCCGTGCGGTTGCTACTATTCCACAAATGCTGTCCTGGTCAAAAGGGCTGATTGAACCCGCCGGTTTCAATGCTCTGCCCAATGGCATGTTGTACCTCAAGGGCGGCGATTTTTCTGAAGAACTTAAACAGGTCGGAAGGAATTACATTGTTTACAACCTGAGCAATTTTTTTGAAGAAGAATTTTTCGAAACCAAACGCCTGATCCACCTTTGGTAGTCATTGGAGTGCGTTTTTTAAGAGCAATGAAAACCAACTTGGTTGGTTAAACTGAGGCTTAGAAGTCCGATTTTCCTTTGTCACCTCAAGAAATTTTACGTATTTAGCACCTCCATTTTAATATGACTTATTTATCAACGATAATCCATTAATTATGACAGAAAAACAGAAGTTTGTACCCTTTGTTTCGTCGGAAAGCGACATGAAGGAGTTTACCTTTCGGGCGTTGCTGATCGGATTGGTGCTGTCGGTAGTGCTGGGCGCTGCCAATGCCTACCTTGGTTTGAAAGCCGGGATGACTATTGCTGCTGTTTATCCGGCTGCAGTTGTAGGGATGGCTCTGCTGAGAATGGTAAAAGGCACCATCCTCGAAGAAAACTTTGCCCGTACAGTGGGCGCCATTGGCGAATCGGTGGCTGCCGGCGCTATTTTCACCTTGCCGGCATTTTTTGTTGCCGGATTGTGGGATCCCTTCTTCACGCCGGGCAATTACGTTACCTCCACCTTCATTCTAATTATCGGCGGTGTGCTCGGTATTATGTTTGTCGCTCTGCTGCGCCGTGTGATGGTCGAAGACACTGATCTCCCGTTTCCTGAAAGTGTAGCTGCTGCCGAAATCCATAAAGCCGGCCGTTCCGGGGGCGGAGGTTCCAAATTTTTATTCGGAACCATGATTGTTGGTGCAGTGATTAAACTGCTGGCCGAGTTAAAATTGTTTTCAACAGCCTGGGAGCATTTTGTGCTCTGGGGGAAACAAACAATTGCCGGTACAGCATTTACCGGTAAAGGAGGTATGTTTCTCGGTTCACCGGGGGTCAGCCCTGCCTATATCGGTGTCGGTTACATCATCGGGCCAACACTGGGTTCGCTTGCGTTCAGCGGTGGAATTATCGCCTGGGGGCTGATGACGCCGATCATTTTATACTTTCTCGGCCCCACACTGGCCGTTCCAGAAGCTGCAACCTCTGCAGAGTGGCTCGTTGTAGCCAAGCAGGTCTGGTCGAGCATCGTCCGCCCGATTGCCATTGGCGGAATGCTGGTCGGCGCCATTTTTACCTTGTTCAAAATGCGCCACAGCTTGATTGCCGGTATCAGTCGGTCAATCGGCGATGTGAAAAAAGCAGCATCCGGCACCTCAGTTCAGGTGGAACGGATCGAACGCGACATCAAATTCTCCTACGTGGTCATGGGTATCATTGGCGTTGCTATTGCCACTTTTGCCATTACCTTCTTTATTTTCCATACATTGCTGTGGGTTGCCATCGTCGTTGCGATTGTCATGACGATTCTTGCTTTCTTTTTTGCCGCAGTTTCTGGCTACCTGGTTGGTATCATCGGTTCGTCCAACAACCCGATCAGCGGTTTAACGCTCACTGCATTGGTTATTACTGCATTGATCCTTGTGCTGTTGGGAATTGACAAAGGCGATTCCGGAGTACTTGCCGTGTTGGGCGTTGCTGCCATTGTTTGCGTTTCGGCGGCGGTGGCCGGCGAGATGCTGCAGGACCTCAAGTCAGGTCACATTTTGGGTGGAACTCCCTGGAAAATGGAAGTTGGGAATATTATTGGTGTGGTTGCCTCCGGCGCTGTTATGTTCTTTATCCTTACTATTCTTAATGATGGAGACGTTGCCCGCGGTATGATTGAAGGTTACAAGGGCGGCTTCGGCAGTGCCGAATTGCCGGCGCCACAGGCAAGCCTTATGGCCATCCTGTCGCGCGGTATTGTTGGTGGCGAAATGGCCTGGCCGTTGATTATTGTCGGAATGTTCATGGGAGTAGGTTTTATCCTGATGAAGGTGAAAAGCCCGATGCTGGTAAGTGTTGGGATGTACCTGCCACTGACTACCACTTTTGCTATTTTCATTGGCGGCCTTATCAAGGGGATCACTGATAATATGGCTGAAAAGCGCAAACACAACGACGCGCAGAAAACAAGGAGTGAAAATATCGGGATTCTGCTGGCTTCCGGATTGATTGCCGGTGAAGCATTGATGGGACTTGTCATTGCCATGTTTGCTGTGGGTGGAGTTTTCTTCTTCAACTACTTCGTATTTTTCAGCAACCCGACATTCCTCATCAGTTTTGTCGTGATCATTTTGATTGCTTTAATCCT
Organism: Bacteroidales bacterium; assembly: GCA_014860585.1. Taxonomy (NCBI): domain Bacteria; kingdom Pseudomonadati; phylum Bacteroidota; class Bacteroidia; order Bacteroidales; species Bacteroidales bacterium. Next base: position 40,150 of record JACZJL010000002.1, read on the forward strand.
GATTTACTACCCGATCAAAAATGCCGGCGATCCTGATCAACCGGCTCCTCCGTCGGTAAGTGGCCATTAATTGCTGATTGGCGTATAATTTTTTTTATTGATAAACCTGAAAATATTGGAGTGCAACATGCTGCACTCCAATATTTTCTTTTAGGATTAACACGATGGGAATGAACTATTTCAAAAAGCGAAAACTCCTTAAAGATGCCAACTACCTCGACCTTGTACCGGTTCGCAGTTGTAATTTCGAATCGGATCAGGCCGGAAAAGTCACGTTGCTGATTCCTAAATTTAAAAGTGACTTCCTGCGGCGCTTGTTAGTACCCCAGCGCAAATCACCGGATTTCCGGATCAAACTGGATGAGCTGGGTTCGGCTGTGTGGCTTGCTGCCGACGGGATAAGAAATGTCGCGGAAATTTCAGCATTACTCATCGAAACGATGGGAGAGAAGGTAGCCCCTGCCGAAGAGCGAATTCCCAAATTCCTCTCCATACTTTTCAGGCAGGGTTTTATCAATTTTAAGCAGTTGATCGAAGCCTTGGAGAATAAACGCGGATAGGCGAAACCTCCGGGCCGGAGAAAGGTATTTACTCTGCGGTAAAAAGAGATTGAACAGCAGATAACCGCAGAGTTTTCTAACAGAGAGCCGCAAAGCTGCAACTGGAATATTTGATCAATAATTCGCACTCCAAATTTGCACCGGCATCCCTTCAATACGGTTTTCTTCATTTGTTTAATTTCGCAGCCATCAATCTTCATTATTATTGAAAAAAGCTATTGTATCGGTAATTAACGACCTGGCGACCGACCGCCGGGTGGATAAAACCTGCAACACGCTGGTTGATCTTGGTTTTGATGTGCTGCTTGTTGGACGAAAACTCCCGGGCAGCCTCCCGATTATGCCCCGCAGGTACCAGACCCGACGTATGAATTTGTTGTTTACAAAAGGACCGCTGTTTTACGCCGAATTCAACATCAGGCTTTTTATTCTCCTGCTTTTTAAAAAAACTGATTTGCTTTTTGCCAATGACCTGGATACCCTATTGCCCAACTTCCTGATTTCAAAAGTGAAATCCATTCCGTTGGTTTACGACAGCCACGAGTATTTTACCGAGACCCCCGAACTGATTAATCGCAGGTTTGTGCAGGGTGTTTGGAGAGCGATTGAAAAAATGCTTTTCCCGAAGTTAAAGGATATAATCACTGTTAATGAGTCCATTGCCGGACTGTTTTTCGAAAAATACGGGAAGGATGTTCATGTTGTAAGAAATATTCCTCCTTCACCCGGTCTATCCTCCGTCAAAACAAGAACAGAGCTTGGTCTGCCTTCTGATACTTCAATTATCCTGCTGCAAGGTTCGGGTATCAACATCCAGCGGGGCGCCGAGGAACTCGTCGAAGCCATGCAATACGTCGAAGGCGCCAGACTGCTGATCATCGGCGGTGGTGATGTGATTGACAAGCTGAAGCAGAAGCGACAAGACCTGCAACTGGAAGAGAAAATTACTTTTTTACCAAAAATGCCCTTTGACCGGCTTATTCATTACACGGCCAATGCTGACCTGGGGTTGACGCTCGACAAGGACACCAATATCAACTACCGGTTCTCTTTGCCGAATAAGCTGTTCGACTATATTCATGCCGGAGTACCGGTGTTAGCAACCCCTTTAGTTGAGGTTAAAAAGATCATCGACGAATATGGAGTAGGGGAGACCATCGGAAGCCATGAAGCTGAGCAATTGGCAGTAAAAATTTCTGCGATGCTGACTGACAGGGAAAAATTGTCTGCTTATCGGGAGAATTGCAGAAAAGCAGCCAGCGTTTTAACATGGGAAAATGAACAAAAAGTTTTAATTGAGGTCTTAGAAAAATATGCCTGAAAAACACCTCCATATTGTCTCCTTCGATGTGCCTTTTCCTCCGAATTATGGTGGAGTGATTGATGTTTATTTCAAATTGGTTGCACTGAAAAAAGCAGGGGTAAAAATTCATCTCCATTGTTTTAGCTATGGTCGTGAGCCAGCGCATGACCTGGATCAATGGTGTGAAGAAGTACATTATTATCCCCGAAAGACGGGTTTTATCAACTCATTGGGTCTTCGCCCATATATCGTCCAAAGCAGGCAGTCTGAAGCATTGATCCAGCGATTGGCAAAAGATAACTATCCCATTTTGTTTGAGGGATTGCACTCTTGCTTTTATATTGATGATGCAAGGTTAAAAGGCCGGAAAAAGATCTATCGTGAAAGCAACATTGAGCACCATTATTACTTTCACCTTTTCAGGGCTGAGCGAAACTTTTTCAGGAAATTCTATTTTATCTCGGCCAGTTTGAAGTTGCGGCTCTATCAAAATATTCTGAAGCATGCCACCATGATGCTGGTGGTTTCGAAAAGTGACACAGAATATTTACAAAAACAGTTCAAAAGCCAAAGGGTAATCTACCTTCCAAGTTTTCATCCCAATGATGAGTTTTCTGTTATTCAGGGAAAGGGTGATTATGCACTTTATCATGGGAAACTTTCGGTAACTGAAAACCACCAGGCAGCCAGGTATCTCATCGAAAAGGTGTTTTCGGTTTTGGATCATCGACTGGTGATTGCCGGGTTGGAACCGCCTGAACACCTCATCAAACTGATACGGTCACACCCAAACGTAGAATTAGTTGCCAATCCTGACGATGAGGCAATGTTTGATCTGATCCGCAACGCCCAGGCCAATGTATTGGTTACTTTCCAGCCTACCGGCCTAAAGTTGAAACTGCTCAACACCCTCTACCAGGGTAGGTTTTGCTTGGTAAACCCTGAAATGGTTGTTGGGACGGGGCTTGATTCACTTTGTGAAATTGCCGGTGATACCGAAGAGTTAAAGGAAAAGGTCCACCTGGTTTTCGATCGTGCATTTGATTTTGACGAGGTTGAGCGGCGGCGGAAAATCCTTGATGCAAATTATGCTAATTCGGCCAAAGCGGAAAAATTGATTGAGTTGGTTTTTGGATCAGATTAGTTAGTTCAACTGCTTAACCAGCTTTGATCAGATACCGTAATCATGAACTATTTCACCAACAAATTTTTCGTCAACTCCTCCATTTTCAAGTGCAGCACGATGGTTCACAACCCATCGCCACCAATCACCCCGCAATCCAGCCCGTCCATCCGTTTCACTGTCTCTAATAAATGATCAACTTATTAACCCAAGTATGCCGATTTTCGGACAGTACGAAAATCTGGTAGCTGCCTTTTGCTGGAAGGAAAACCTCAAAACCGGCAGCTGTGCAGGTGTATTGCCCGACCTGCTGTCCGAGGCTATTGGTGATGACAATGGTTTTTGGTAAATCATTGTCAAACTTCAGGTGGATCAAACCTCTGGATGGGTTGGGGTAAATCATGAAAGATGGTTGATCGGGTTGCTCAGTTTGAATTGAAGTGAGATTGTCCAGGGAAAATTGCCTGAAAAATCTCCAAATCTCCACGCTGGCGCTAAAATCCATATTCGTGATGTTGATGTTGAAAGGTGCTCCTGGCCATGAGTGACCGCCGCCCAATACTTTGAAAAGTTCGACTGAGGATTCCTGGTCGCCCTCTCCGAAAATATGCTGTTCGGCAGTACAGCCATCGTTTGGGGCAATGTCAGGGATCTGGATTATCTGGGGATTGGGGAGGCAGTTATTGAAATTTACCCAGTACTTTACCAGTGTATCAATGTGGACAAAAAAAGCATTCCCGTTATAAGGCACTGTAGCGTCGGCAGTTCCGTGAATCTGCATCACCGGCATCGGATGTTGGGGATTGCAGGTAGCCAATCTTGACCACATCATGCTTCCGGTAACTGAGGCAATCGCTGTGATGCGGGGGCTCAGAAAACAAGCCAGGTCGTGACTCATAAAACCGCCGTTACTCATTCCTGTGCTGTAAATCCGGTTCGAATCAATGTTGTAGCCTGCACTTATGGTGTCGATCAGCGCAGAAAGAAAACCCAGATCGTCCACCGATGAATTATCAAAGGTGTTCCAGAATCGATTTCCGTTACCATCCACCGTTCCGTTAGGGTGAGCAATGATGAAACCTGCCGTATCGGCTATGGGCCTGAAGTCGCCATAAACTTCCTGTTGTGTATTGTTCGAACCGTACCCGTGAAGATTAAAGACCAGCGGCACTGCCGTTGCCGGATTATACATTGCCGGAATGTAAAGCCGGTAAGTTCGCATTATTCCGCCATAGGTAAAACTCCCGTTGATAATCGTTTGCGAATAAGCGCCCTGTGAAAAAAACAAGATCATCAGACCGGCAATCGTGGTTTTGAAATTTGTTGATGTTTTCATGACAGAAGGATTATTTAGTGAGAAGAAGCTCATCTGCAATTATTACTAGATGGTTCAATAAGTCGTCGAGGGTTGAATCCCCAGTGAAAGGATTCATCAGTGAAACCCGAAGCCAGGTATTTCCGTTCAAAGTTGTGTGTACAATATAAAAGTCTCCCAATTCAAGAACTTTTCTTCTTATCAGGCTATTGAGGTCGTTAAGCGCTGTGTCATCAAGTATTTCAGTAAAATACCGGAAACAAACAATATTTGAATCCGGCTCAAGGAAGAGTTCAAAGTTTTTGTGTTGCCTGATTTTTTCAGCAAATGTTTTTCCCAAATCATATTGTCTTGTTACGAATTCATCAAAAATTCCAATTCCGTAGGCTTTAACAATTGTATAAAACTTCACGCTCATCATCAGTTTAGTACATTCAAAAGTGCGTTTTGCATAGTTGTACCACTCTTCTTCTTCCTGCTTTTCCCATAGATACAGTGCTTTCTGGTTGAAGGTCGCATAGGAATGAACTTTGTTTTTAAACAGGAGGAAAGTCGCAAGCACCGGCGCCATCATCATCTTGTGTGCGTCAATGACCACTGAGTCAGCCATTTCGATCCCTTTCAGCAGGTGCTTGTATTTTAGCGAAAAAATAGCAGCTCCGCCATGAGCACCGTCCACATGAAACCAAAGGCTGTGTTTCCGGCAAAACCTACCGATTTCCTCCAGATCATCATACATTCCTGAGGCTGTCGAGGGGGCGCTGCCGGCAACTGCAATAACAGTAATACCTTTGGTAGCGGCATCCTGTAAATATTGCTCAAGCAGCATGGTATCCATGCAAAACCTTTTATCCACCGGAATTTTTATTATCCCTTCAGAGCCAAAACCCATGATACGCAGAGAACGGTCAACGCAATAGTGGGCTTCTGAAGAAACCATCACTGCGAGCTTTTCGGTGTGTCCTTCCTGCCAGATGTCCTTTTCCGACATTGCTTTTCGGGCCGCCAGCAAAGCAGTGAGATTGGCCAGTGTTCCGCCGGAAGTAATATATCCATCACCATCTGCTCCATAGCCCAACTTTTTGAGAAACAAACCAACCACTACATTCTCGATGGCCGAGGCTGCCGGCCCCATCTCATAAATTGCCATTCCATTGTTAAGCAGGGCGCCCAGCATGTCGGTAAGTGCAGCAACAGGCGCGGTAGCCCCAACCTGGTGACCCATGTAGCGGGGATTATGAATGTGGATGGAGTTTTCGATGATTTCTCTGAAAAAATCGACAAGCGGCTGATCAGTCAGAATATTTTCCTGCCAGTTTTTTAATTGGTCAGCAGGGGATTTCCATTTCAGTACTTTGCCCTCGCCTTTGACAGCTCCTTCCAGGTGACCGGCAAGCAGGTCAATCAGGTCGTGTCCGAGTGCTCTGAATTTTTCAGGATTGTAGGCTTGTTCGAGTAATCTATCCATGTTGAGATTCTAATTAATGCTCCGTTAAGTTGTGTAATAGAAAAAATTTGTAAAGCAAATTCCCTGCATATTCGCCTGGTAAACAAAAAAAGCAACCCCTGAGTGTTGAGATTGCTTTTTTATCTGATTGGCCATAGATTAAACAGCCATCAGGTCTTTTTCTTTGGCTTCGAAGAGATCGTCCACTTTTTTCACGTATTTGTCTGTCAGTTTCTGGATATCATCTTCGAGTTTTTTTGCTTCATCTTCGGGCAAACCGTCTTTTTTCAGCTGTTTGGCATCGTCGTTGGCGCTGCGGCGGATGTTACGGATGGCAACTTTAGCGTTTTCGGCTTCATTTTTAGCTTGTTTAACCAGGTCGCGCCTGCGCTGCTCGGTGATTGGTGGTACCTGGATGCGCAACACTTCACCATTGTTTTGAGGATTGAACCCTAGATTGGCTGCCATGATGGCTTTTTCCATTACTGATAGCATGTTTTTATCAAATGGCTGTACGACGATTAACCTGCTGTCGGGCGTATTGATATTCGCAGCCTGGTTCAGTGGTGTCAGTGCTCCGTAATAATCGAATCGGACATCTTCGAGCATATCGGGACTGGCTTTACCTGCTCTGATTTTATGAAAATCACGCTCGAGGTGTACAATGGTATTTTCCATTCCCTCTATGGCCTCGTCCAGCACAAATTGACTTTCTTCGTTCATAATGTCACTATTTTAATGTTTGGAATGCAAAAATAATTGTTTATGACAAATGAGATGGAATTTTTATTCAGCCTTTATATGACCTTTATTTTGGTCTCATTTCAGATCCAGCATTATTCTTTACTGACCCTTGTTCCGATATTTCCTTCTTCGAGCACTTTTATCAGGTTTCCCTTCTGATTCATATCAAAAACATGAATGGGCATGTTGTTTTCCTGGCAAAGGGTAAATGCCGTCAGGTCCATCACTTTCAGCTTTTTCACAATGGCTTCATCAAAAGTAAGTTTGTCATACTTAGTGGCGGTTGGATCTTTTTCAGGGTCAGCACTATAAATTCCGTCAACGCGCGTCCCCTTGAGTATAGCATCAGCATGCATCTCAATGGCTCTAAGTGCAGATGCAGTGTCGGTCGTAAAAAAAGGATTTCCGGTACCACCGCTGATTAAAACCACTTTTCCCTCTTTCAGGTAATTGGCCACTCGCTGGCCGCTTGTTTCTTCAACGATAGGCTCGATGGCGAGGCCACCTAGTAGTTTTGTCGGCACACCCATGGCTTCGAGCGTACCCTGAAGGGCCAGGCTGTTGATCACTGTGGCAAGCATCCCCATGTAATCGCCCTGTACCCGGTCAACACCTTTGGCCACACCCTGCATCCCGCGGAAAATGTTACCTCCGCCAATTACAATGGCAATTTGGGCTCCGTGATCAACTGCAGCTTTTACCTCTACAGCATAGTCAGACAACCGGACAGGATCTATGCCATATTGCTGATCACCCATCAGGGCTTCACCACTGAGTTTTAGGAGTATTCTTTTGTATTTCATTACTTTATGATTTTATTGTTGAAAATGAAATTATCGTTTAAACGGATTGACAAGCTTTTGCCTGATAATCAATGTAAAAAAAGAAATTACCACGTAGGTTACCGCAAAATAGATGACCGAAAGCATCAGCGCAAAAAAGAGTAACTGGTTAAAATAGGCGATAAAAGGAACAGTATAAAGCAGAATGTTTTTCAGGTTGCTGAACAACATGCTATAAACCAGTGTAATGAAGAACATCAGCAGAAAAATAAAGAGGAAACCGATTCCCATTTCTTTCAGGTCAGCAGGACTAAGTTCCATGTGGGCTGCAATGGACATTGTCAGGAAAAGAAAGACCCAAAACTGCCAGTTCCCGATATTTTCAGCGTTGAACATACTCACACTCACAGTCCAAAGGCCGTCAAAGATCATTTTCAGGTAAGCAACCACTCCCGCTTCAGCCTGATGAATGGCATAGCTGTCTTTTTGTAACAGGCTGATGATCTCCTTTCCACCGGGAAGCAAGAACTGGAGTAAAGCCAATATGACCAACGCCCCAAAAATGATGGGGCCGGCGCCGATAAAAAAGCTTCCGATCCTGTGATATAAGTTTTTCTTGTTGTAACTGTGCTCCACCAACCCGAGTGTACCATCCTTGGAGTTGGGTGTGAACAGATTAATTTTAGTGATCTTATGACCGAACAGAAGGCAAAACAAGGCATGTCCAAGTTCGTGAACCGGAGCGCCGATCCACGCCGTGAAAAACACCTCGGCACGCAAACCAAGGGTTTTGGCAAAGGTAGTCCGGCTGAATCTCGCAAACAGATAAAGCAACAATCCAAGAATGAACATGAGCCCGAACATCGAAACAGCAATACCGAAGGTGAGCACAAAAGTGCCCCATATCATATCCCATACTTTTGTCAGAAATTCCATAATAGTAATGCTTTAAAATCTATATCCAAGGTTAAAATACCCTAACCATTTGCCACTGTAATCCGAGTGCATGGCTGAAACTTCAATTGGACCAATGGGTGTTTTGACACCCAATGAAATTCCATAACCATTCACTACTCCGTTTTCGGAAAGTAAATCACTTAAATATTCCGAATAAAATCCCAGGTTCCATTTTGCCGTTGCAAAAACATTATTTAAAACTTCGTAACGCAGGTCGATCCGACCACTTAGCGTGTGATTGGCTTTAATCTGCATAAACTCTAAACCCACAAAAGGAAATATTCCGTTCCCGTATTTTTCTGTTAGTCCGCCAAGATAGGATTGATATTTTGGCAGGGTCGCATCTCCATAACTCAATAAAGATCCTCCGTTAAATTGGGGAAGTAAAGTAAATTTATTTCGAAGCGGGATGGCTTGTAAGAACCTAACGTTTGCGAACAACAGAGGATCTGCTTTCTGACCAAGTGTATCATTTACATTGGTTACCAATTTCATTTCCCCAAAGAAATTTCGTCCATATTGCGGGTAGGTTTTCCTGTCGAGATCATCCAACTTAAAATTTAAGAAGAAATTGAGGTTCCATTCTTTGTAATTTTCCACATCGAAGGCAAAGATGTCGGACCGCATATCCGCATATTCCAGTTCCATTCCTCCTCTAAGGGTCGAACGGGTTGAAACATTTGATTGTGTATAGAGTTGACTGACCAAACTCGAAAAGTCGAAGGAGGCTACTTTATCGGAACCTTCAAAAAGTGGCGCATCAAGCGAGAATGCCTTGATATTAATGCCGATTCCTGGCTTCCATCCCCTGTCGATCAGATAGTCGGCATCGAACCCGGAATTGTCTCCAAGGTCAAGACTCAGGCTCAACCGATCATTGGGAAATGCCAGGTTACGAAAGGTTGCGTTGAGTAAAAAAGCTGCTTGCAGATCCGTATTGTAGTTAATTCCTACGCTGAGGTCGGCGCCCGTTTTTTCGCTAACCTGAAGCGTCAACCTGTAACCGCCTCGTTCCAGAGGTGTCAGGTCATAGTAAATGTAGTTGAAACTTTTTGTAGCGTAAAGCATCTCAATATTCTGAATGACCGTCTTCACATCAATGTGACTGGGGACATCAATTTGTAAATGACTGTTGACAAATGTTGGAGCTACCTTTTTTATCCCTTGAATAACAACCTCCTGAATTAAAATGGATTCTAATGGTTTTGCAGGTTCCATATTGTATGGCTCAAAATCATCGTAATGCTTAAGTTCTTCCAGTAATTTTTGAATTTCAGGCAGCATTTCTCTGGCGGCAAATTCGCCAAGTTTGATAATGGTATCGGCTGAAGTAAATGAAGAAACGCCAAAGTTGGTCATATCCGGTTTTATGTAAAGGTCAGTCAGTTCAAGACCTTTTTCATATAAAGGTCTCCTTAGGAAAGCCGTGGACTGGTCCAGAATTTTAACAAATGAGTTGAGTTCCTCTTTCGTAGCATATTTTCCCTGAACATCAATTCCGATGATAAAATCAGCACCCATATCCAGCACTTCCTGCACCGGGAAGTTATTCACCAGGCCACCGTCAACCAGCAGCCTGCCATCAATTTCGATCGGGGAAAACACGGTGGGGATGGCCATTGTAGCGCGCATTGCTTTGGGTAGATGTCCCTTGTTGAGAATAACCGATTCACCTGTTTCAATATCAGCTGCAATGCACAAAAACGGGATTGGGAAATCACTAAAATTTGTATAATCGGCCGCCGGACTTCCATAATAGGATAAAATGTTAAAAACCGACTGTCCGGCTACCAAACCGGCAGGGAGTTGAATTTTTTTATCCCTGATCGGTAAAGTGAAAAAATACTTTTCGTCCTGTTCTTTTTCCTTCATCGAAAGTTCACGGCGCGATATTTCATCCGAAAGCACTGCCATCCAGTTTTGACTAAGAACCAACTTTTCAAGTGAATCAGGCGAATAGCCCAGCGCAAAAAGTCCTCCCATAATCCCACCCATGCTCGTCCCGCCAATGTAATCTATTGGAACCCCGGCCTCGACCAATACTTTCAACGCGCCAATGTGCGCAAAACCTTTTGCCCCACCACCACTCAATACAACCCCTATTTTTGGTCGTTTTTCATTTCCCTGTGGATAAACTACCGATGGCAAAAACATTAGGATAAGCAACACAACAGGCAAGCAAATTGAAGTCCTCATAAATGCATCATCAGATTTTTCGGTCTCAAAAGTATAGATTTCTTTGAAATGCCGATAAGATGGATTTTACAGGAAAGGAGACTTTCCTGCTTTTGCCATTTTAAAGAGCAACTTAGGGCGATCCAAAATGTCTAACAAGAAAAGGAATAAACGTAGCGTTAACCTGGCCAGTTGAGATTACTGAAGGAAACAGAAAATGATAATTACCAGAGAAGAAATGGGTACAAATTAAAATGCTTTGGGTTTGAAATTTTCTTCATTAACAACGGCTGCGCTGCTCCCGGTAGCTTTGATAACAAAAAAGCCCGATTTTTCAGCCATTCGATCGCTGGCGCCTTCGGCAGTAATGGATGCAACGCCTCCATAAACGACCATATTTTTGTACTCGGGCATAAAAATTTTTGCTTTCCACAGTTTCTCATGGAATTCATTTACATCCTGGGGTCTCAGGGTCGTTTTCACTTCAACAATAACAATCTCGCCTCCGTTAATGGCAATCAGATCAAATTCAAAATTTATCCCTTCACGGTTGCCTTTTCTGCGCTGAATTATACTTTCTACTTTAATCCCTCTCGAATTCAGCAATTTG
>JACZJL010000003.1 GCA_014860585.1 Bacteroidales bacterium
GGGTCAGTGATCAGGACATTCATGCTGGCCGGACAAGCCGGGATTGTTACCACCAGGTAAGAGGTGGTTACCTCTGCATAACCTTCACAGCCGTTACCATCGGTCACTACAACCGAATACAGCCCTGCCATCATAACAGTGATGCTTTGGGTAGTTTCACCGGTACTCCAGTCGTAGGAAGCGCCTTCGGTGGCAGTCAGAACAGTGGACTGCCCTTCGCAGAAGGCCAGCTCGCCAGTGATTCCAACGACAGGAAGCGGATAGACCGTGATGGTGGTAATGTTACTATCGTAATAGGTGGTGCAACCATTGCCATCGGTTACCGAAATGATTTCATTGACAGTGGTTTCATAGAATATTTCGGAATAGTAGTCCGGATTGTCGCTGGTGGTGAAGCTGCCGGACATGCCGTTATACTCATATTCAACAGTCCAGGGTGCTGTTCCGGTGAAGTAGTTGGTAAAATCAACAGTTTCACCATAGCAAACTTCAGTTGCCGAATATTCAGTAGTAATTGTCGGTAAAGGATTGACCGTGATTGTGTTTACCTGATTTAGTGAAGAAATACAGCCATTACCATCGGTAACTGAAATTGGTTCATAGGTAGTCGTTTCTGTAAATGTCCCCACATATATTTGCGGATTGTCCGATGTGGTGAAGGAATTTGAAATCCCGTTGTACATGAACTCTACAGTCCATGGCGCTGTTCCGGTGAAATAATTGGTGAAAGTAACCTCATCACCAGAGCAAATTTCAATGGCTGAAAGTTCGTACGTGAATGTTGGTAAAGGATGAACTTCAATGGTTGTAAACTGGCTGACACCTTCATCGCATCCGTTGCCACTATAAATGTGAACGGGCTCATAGTAGGTGGTTTCGGTAAATGCCTGGGTGACTATGTAAGGATTTTCTGAGGTGGTGAATGACATTAGCACCCCTCCTAAATAGTACTCCAATGTCCATGGAGCTACTCCTTCAAAATTGTGGGTGAAGGTCACTTCTTCCCCTGAGCAGATTTCGGTGTTGCTGAATTCGCAGAAATAACCCGGTAATGGCTTAACCGTGAAGCCAACGCTGGCTTGCGCATCCTGGCAGGGATCTTCGGCAACCGCGAGCAATTGGATGGTTACATCACCAAGAATGCCGGGATTAAGGACAAAGATGTTGTTCTCCACAAAACCTGCTTCTGCCGGAATTACCGTCCATATCACTTCAATGGCATTTTCGATCACTACACCGCTAAAGTCAACCGAATAACTCTCGTCATAACATACATCGTCCACATCAGCAGGGAAATTGCTGATCGTAGCATCCAGGCAGGTAATGGGCTCTTCCGATACAATAATCATGAACTCGCAGGATTGCGGGCCGCATACATCCTGAATGAGGTAAGTAATTGGGAAATTACCTATTCCGGCAACTGCCGGGTTGAAAATATTGTTGGTAACGCCAACGCCAGAATACGTCCCACCTGCGGGTAATCCTCCGGTTAGCTCAAAGGGTGGTTCGGTAACGATAACATTCATCGTGGCCGGGCATGTTGGTATCGTTATGGGCAGATAGGTTGTTGTAACCTGAGCCGAACCATCACAACCATTTTCATCGGTCACTACAACCGAATACAGCCCTGCCATCGTAACAGTGATGCTTTGAGTGGTTTCTTCGGTACTCCAGAGATAAGAGGCACCTGCAGAAGCTGTTAAAACGGTGGATTGGCCTTCGCAGAAAGTCAGTTCGCCGGTGATTGAAACTTCGGGTAACGGGTGAACTATCACTGTAACCTGCTCCGTGTTCTTACAACCATTTGCATCGGTTACTTCAACTGAATAAAGCCCTCCCGTTGAAACTTCAATACTTTGGATGGTTTCGTCGGTGCTCCAGAGATAAGAGCTCCCTGAAGATGCAGTTAAGGTCGTGGACTCGCCCTGACAGATTTCCAAATCACCTGAAATGGTTACTACCGGTAACGGGTGAACTATCACCGTAACTTGCGCCGTGTTCTTACAACCATTCGCATCGGTTACTTCAACTGAATAAAGCCCTCCCGTTGAAACTTCAATACTTTGCGTGGTTTCGCTGGTGCTCCAGAGATAAGAGCTCCCTGAAGATGCAGTCAAGGTCGTAGATTCGCTCTGGCAAATTTCCAAATCACCTGAAATGGTTACTACCGGTAACGGGTGAACTATCACCGTAACCTCTGCAGAATTTTCACATCCGTTTTCACCTGTAACCTCCACTGAATAATCCCCTGCAACACTCACCATGATGCTTTGCGTGGTTTCACCGGTGCTCCAGAGATATTCGGTTCCTGCAGAAGCCGTGAGTGTGGTAGTTTCTCCCTGGCAAATTTCAAGATCGCCTGAAATGGCAGCTTCAGGTTTGGCATAGACTATTATATCGAAAGTGCAGGTAGCAGCACCGCATGAATTGGTTACTTCGAAGATGATTGGAAATACTCCCGGATCAACCGGATTGAAGCCGCTGATGGGATCACCGTCATAATAATACTGCCCGATTCCTTCGTAAAGGAAAATATAATCGGTGTCTTCACACACTTCAATATCTGGAATGCATTCAGCCACCGGGAGCGGCAATATGGTAATGATAAAATCACAGCTTCCTGGGAACAGGCCGCCAATAGTATAGGTAATCGTAACCGGACCAACAGGAACCAAAGAAGGATCGAACATGTACACTTCACCAATGGGATCATAATACACTCCCTCGCCACTGTAGTCCCAACCAGAAGGATCAGCCATATCCAACACAAAAGGATTTACATTTTCACAAACATCAAAATCTTCGGGACAGGTGGCAAACGGCGGTTCAAGGAAGTTCCATCCTGTATTGTTCCCATTGTCTGTTGAATTGTACACATTAAAAGTAGCTCCGCCAGTTGCCAGCATATCTTTTAGCACAATATAATTTCCTGAAACAATTCCGTCAGCTTTTGAAATAGTGGCCTGGCTTCCGATGGTAAAGGATTGCAGGGTAATTGGGTTATCAGCATTACCCCAGAATGTAAGATCATTTAAAATCGTCTGGGTTTGCCCGGCCTCCATCTGGCAAAGCTTACCCGGTGTCAAATTGAGGTTGTTGAAAGTATTGCTGCCTTTAATGGTTGCATTATTCATAAAAGTAACGTCTCCGAAAGTGTTGTTCTGGTTGATTTCACCATTTCCGATAAAGAGCACGTTGTTAAAAGTACCATTACCTAACACTTTCCCGGCAGGTTGAAAAGTAACATTGTTGAACTGATCATCACTCTGTAGGTTGGAGGTGCCTCCGGGGTTTTGGAAAACAACATTATGATAGGTCAACACGCTTTCTCCCAGGCTGTAAAACGAACCATTGGCAGTGGTAAACCTGATTTCGCTGGTTCCGGGATTTATGGTGAAATTGCTTCCGGTAGCAAACCATGCCAATGAATGGTTTGATCCGATATTAAGCACTGATGCTCCCAGGTTGAGAGCCCTTATATTGTTGTTATCCGAATAAAAACGGCGTACTGAAAGGGTTCTGCCGTTGGTGTTCAGCGTACCTTTATTCAGGTAAAGATCATTGCTGGGAATGGTGAAATTGTCCATCAAAGTCCAAATGCCTCCCTCACCGGTAAAATAGACTGCATTATTGAAACTATTTCCGGCCATTGCAATTTCATAGCTGGATTTTTCAGGCGCTTCTCCCTGAAAATAAACCGGTCCGGAAAAAGCAAAGTTCATGTCCGGACTGAGCGATAATGACCCGAAAATGGTAAGATGATAGGTATTGGACAATGAAGTAAAAGTAGGTTCGAAAGCTGCTGCCGACCAATCCATATTATGGCACATGGCATCGGCAATATCCACATAAACGGCCTGTCCGGTCTGGGTAAATGAATTGCCATCAAAAATCACATTATCGAGCTGCGTAGGCAGGCAATATCCACCTACTCCCCCGCTTTCGGATGCCCAATGTGCAATGTCATTCCAGTTCCCGGTTCCACCAACCCAGTAAAGATTCTGAACAGACTCAATAAAAATCCAACCGGTATTGTTTCCTCCGTCTACCGAATTCTCGGCAATAAAATCCGCTCCTCCGGATGCTGTAATCCCTTCCAGATAGCAATGTGTCACCGTAACAGTTCCTGCAGTTTTTTCAATAGTGGTTGCAGTTGCTGAACTGGATTCAATGATGATGGGTTCTGCACAGGTTCCATTGGCCAGAAAAGCATCATTAATAGTCTGCGTTCTGCCTCCTGTTATGGTATAGGTGTTTCCGGGGGCAAATTCAAGGATTCCAAAAGTGTTATTACCATTTATGGTTCCATTGCCTTTGAATTGCACATAACTGATAGTGTTATTATCATATATGCCCCCTGTTCCACTGAATATGACACTGTTTACTGTGTTACCATAACGGAGAGTACTTGTACCGGCACTGTTGAACACAATATCATTGAAACTGCCATTATTGTAAACATTAACGGTACCTGTCAAAGCCTCAAAAACCACATCATGAAAAGCCAATCCGCTGCCGCTAACATTGTATATGCCCGAACCAACCCCTGTAAAACGGATCAGTGAAGTCCCTGCATCAAAAGTCATACCGGTGGCATGAAAACGCAGCGCTTGATCTGAAGTTGAAGAGAGTGTAATTTCGGATGAGCCAAGTGTGAGTGAGCGAACATTTCCAGAGTAATCAGAAATGAAAATCCCGGCTGTAACAGGCTGATTGTTAGTGTTTAGTGATCCCCTGACAAGATATAAAAATTTGCCCCCAATGTTCAAACCGTCCATCATAGTCCATCCCCCGCCTTCTCCCTGGAAGTATAAGTTGTTGATTGTACCTAAAGATGTACCAGCCATTGTTATCGTTTTCCCTGTCTCGGTAGCTTCAAAGTATACGGCTCCTACAAATGTAACGGTCATTCCCGGGCTTAGAATCATTGATCCTGAAATCCGGAGGTTTTGGTTGGAGGCTCCGGCCAGTGTTGGGTTGAAGGCAGCTCCTGTCCAGTCCATATTCACCACGCGGGCATTATTGGAAACATCTCCGATAATGGTGACCACCTGCCCGGGAGCAGTAAATGAATTGGCATCAAAAAATACGTTGTCATTCGCTGTTGGAAGGCCGGTTCCAACCGGGCCTCCGCTGGTCAGCGACCATTTCGATGCATCATTCCAGTTGCCCGTTCCACCTACCCAGTAGTAATCCTTGCTGCCTGGTGACAAAATGGTCCAGCCGCTGTTTCCTCCAATATCCACCGAGTTGTAGGCCGTGAAAGTCGCTCCGCCTGTAGCCGAATTGTCCTGTAAACTTACATAGTTCACCTCCACTGCCCCGAATTCTTTGTAGAAAGTAGTAGCAGAGTTCAGCGTGGAGGATTTGATCACAATCAGTTCCGTTTCGGTGCCTTCTGCAATCAGATCATTAAGGATGGTTTGAGTTCTGGAGGCTGTGAGTGTATATTGATTTCCTGCTGTAAATACCAATGTTCCAATGGTATTGTTACCAGTAATTGCGCCGTTGGCATTCATTGTTACATGCCCATAAGTACCATTTCCGCTAATGGTTGCAGTACCAAGAAATGTCATCTGTCCGACATTATTATTGTTATCATAAATGCCCCCTGTTCCACTGAATATGACGCTGTTTACTGTGTTACCATAACGGAGAGTACTTGTACCGGCACTGTTGAACACAATATCATTGAAACTGCCATTATTGTAAACATTAACAGTACCTGTCAAAGCCTCAAAAACCACATCATGAAAAGCCAATCCGCTTCCGCTAACATTGTACATGCCTGAACCCGCACCCGTAAAGCGAATCAATGAAGTCCCTGCATCGAAAGTCATACCGGTGGGATGAAAACGCAGCGCTTGATCTGAAGTTGAAGAGAGTGTAATTTCGGATGAGCCAAGAATCAGCGCCCTGGTATTACCTGAATAGTTTGAATTAAAGATGCCGGCCACAATATCCTGATTGTTCGGGTTCAATGTCCCAAATTCCAGGAATAAAGTTCGGATTCCAATATTCAATTCATCCTGCAAAGTCCACACACCACCGTCACCGCTGAAATACATGTTGTTTTTATCCAGCACAACTCCTGCTGTTGTAATGGTTTGCCCGGGTTCGGTAGCGTGGAAATAAACCGGCCCCAGTGCATTATAAATCATATCGGGAATCAGGGTGAGCGAGCCGTGAATACGCAGATTTACCCCAGCGGCGCCTGCCAGTGTGGGATTATTGGTAGCACCCGTCCAGTCCATATTGATAAAACGAACATTACTGGAAGCATCTCCGATCAGCGTCACTACCTGGCCAGGCGCACTAAATGAATTGCCATCGAAAAATACATTATCCAGTACCGTTGGAATACCCGTCCCTGCTGGTCCACCGCTGGAAAGCGACCAGTTGGCCGGATTGTCCCAATTGCCCGTTCCGCCGATCCAATAAAAATCTTTCCCTCCGGGAGCATTGATGATCCAGTTTGGATTATTTCCCAGATCAATAGAGTTATTGGCGGTGAATGTTGCGCTACCGGCAGCGGCATTATCCTTTAACGAAACATAATTCACAACAACAGGGTCGCCATCCTTGTAAAAAGTAGAAACGTTACCTGAGGAAGATGAAATAATGTTGATTACCTCTGTTTCGGTGCCTTCTGCAATCAGATCATTGAGGATGGTTTGGGTTCTGGAGGCTGTGAGTGTATATTGATTTCCTGCTGTAAATACCAATGTTCCAATGGTATTGTTACCAGTAATTGCGCCGTTTGCATTCATTGTTACATGCCCATAGGTACCATTTCCGCTGATGGTTGCAGTCCCAAGAAATGTCATCTGTCCGACATTATTATTGTTATCATAAATGCCCCCTGTTCCACTGAATATGACACTGTTTACTGTGTTACCATAACGGAGAGTGCTTGTACCGGCACTGTTGAACACAATATCATTGAAACTGCCATTGTTGTAAACATTAACGGTACCTGTCAAAGCCTCAAAAACCACATCATGAAAAGCCAATCCGCTGCCGCTAACATTGTACATACCCGAACCCGCACCAGTAAAGCGAATCAATGAAGTCCCTGCATCAAAAGTCATACCGGTGGGATGAAAACGCAGCGCCTGATCTGAAGTTGAAGAGAGTGTAATTTCGGAGGAGCCAAGATTCAGCGCCCTGGTAATACCTGAATAGTTTGAATTAAAGATGCCGGCCACTACATTCTGATTGTTGGTATTCAGTGCACCTTCCACCAGGTAAAGCGTCTCCGACCCCAGATTCAGATCATCAATCAGTGTCCATCCACCGCCTGATCCGTAAAAATAGATATCGTTATTATCAAGTGGTACACCTGCTGTAAAAATATTGTTGCCGGCTGCAGTTGATTTTAAATAAACACGTCCTTCATAATTGAACGTCATGTTAGCGGACAAGATCAACGACCCGTAAATGTAAAGATCGTTTCCTGTTCCGACAAGCACCGGATTGTTGGTCACGCCTGACCAGTTCATGCTTTTGCAATAGGCAATCCCGTTATCGTTTCCGACAATGGTAACAGTTTGTCCGGGAGATGAAAATGAACTGGCATCGAAAAAGACATTGTCAATGGCTGTCGGAATACATGTCCCTCCCGGACCGCCTGAAGTGGCTGACCAATGCGCAGGCTCATTCCAGCTGCCTGAACCCCCTACCCAGTAATAATTCTGTGCGGTGGGCGGGATGATCAGCCAACCGCTGTTATTTCCCAGGTCAATAGAGTTGGCTGCGGTAAAAGAGGCGCCTCCCGAACCACTGATATCTCTCAGCAAACAATAATTTACGGATAAAAATCCACTGGACTTGCTGATTGTCGCCTGACTCCCATAGGCATCTGCCTGAATGGTGATGGGGGCGGAACAGGTTCCATTGGCGGACAAATCACCGGTGAAGTTTTGGGTAGTGCCATCATTCAACGTCAGATACTTTCCGGGAGACAGCGTGAGGTTCCCGATGATATTGTTACCGTTGATCGTCGCATTTCCACCAACGGTAAGATCCCCGTAAGTTCCGTTGTTATTGATGGTAGCATTCCCGTTGATCACTGCAGTCGTGATATTGTTGCCATTAGAACTGATGGTGGAATTTCCGGCGATATTTAGCATAGCTACGGTCATACCGCCACTTAGGTTCCCGTTGCTGTTAAATGTCAGGTTATTGAACGATCCACCGGAATTATTGGCAGCAGAAGTACCGGTTAGCGCCTCATAAATTACATCATTAAACACCTGGCCCGGGCCATAATTTCCGCTGTGATTCATTGATCCTCCTACACCGGTAAATCTTACCAGTGACGTTCCTGCATTCAGGGTTAAATTTTCACCTCTGAAAACAAAGGCACTACCTGAAGTAGATGTGATCACCAACTCAGAAGATCGCAATTGAAGAGACCGGACGTTGGTATTGTTGGTGCTGAAGATGTTAACTGTGCATTGCTGATCGTTCAAATCGAGTGTCCCCTGATTCAGATACACCGTATAATTCCCGGTCTGAACGAAATTATCCTGCAACACGTACCCCCCTAAACCCTGAAAATAGACATGACGTTTAAAGGATTGTCCGGCGCTGGTAAGCGTTCTGCCGGTGTTGAGTGATTGAAAATAAACCTCCCCCAGGTAACTGAAGTTCATGGCATTAATAAAAGTCAGCGAACCATAAATATACAATTTCCTGGTTGTGGCTCCTGCCAGCTCAGGGTTATTCAGCGCCCCGGTCCAGACCATATCTGCGCAGTAAGCGTCCACATTGATAGTAACAATCTGGCCTGATGCCGTAAACGAATTGGCATCAAAGTACACATGGTCAAGTTCGGTCGGCGCCTGGGTGTGAAAGGTCGCCCCTCCGGATGTTGTCGCCCAGTGGGCAGCAAAATCGTTCCAGTTGCCTGTGCCGCCAACCCAATAGTAGTCAGCAGCGAAAATTGTTGCACTTGTAATAAGCGCCAAAGCGAGAGTAAAGATCAATTTTTTCATGATACAAGAATTTTAGATGAGAATTTATTGAATGATAATACGATTTCATTTTTTAGGCAGCTAATCCCTGTATTAAAATACGATGACAAATTTACTTTTTTTTAAGATGAAAACAATAAAATGATTTTTTTTGAAAAAAAAAGCCCCGGCAATGTGCCAGGGCTTCTCTTGAAGATTTGCGAAATAATGAGTTATTGTATCACTACTTTCTTTACAACAGTTTCGTTAAGGTCAGACATTTTGACAAAGTAAACACCCTGTGCCTGATTACTGAGGTCGAGTCTGTAAGAAGAATTTATGCGAGTGTCGATTAATGATGAATAGATGACCTGTCCTGAAACGTTCATCACCTGTATTTGTAAGGTCTGGTCATCGGTAGGAATTTCCATATTGAAAACACCATTACCCGGATTTGGATGCAGGTAGATCTTGTCGAGTTTACTTTCAAATACCGAAGTCAAAACCACGCTCATTTTCGTGATCATCGACTGACCCAGATCACTGAATGAACCCCTGTTTGGCATCGAAGCATCAAATGTAACCTCTAATGGTAATTCAACCTGCTCGGTTGCTCGATAGATTTTGAATGTCATTTCCTGGTTTTCAGTCATGCCATCCAAAGTTTGTGTAGTTACATCGTTACCATAAACAACCAACAGCATATTCCCATCTTCTCCGGTGTATTGGGCTAATCCTGTACAAACCCCATCAGCATTGAAAACTCCGACAAAGTCACCCTTTGACAAATCAGATAAGGCTGATTGGCTAATGGAGATAAAATGCATAACGTCTGTTTTGGTGTAACTCCATGGAGCATCTGCAAAAACTTTAGGCTGGGCTTTTGCAAAATTAGCCACTGCTGATTTGGTGCAGCTATAGGAGGCCTGACCCTGATTCAACATATTTACAAGATAGCCAACGCCCGGTTCGAGGGTTTCGAGGGTGTATAATCCTCCCTGAGGCCAGTAAACCAACTGTGCATAAATGTCAAAAGCAAAAAGGAGATCGCTACCAAACTGAGAGAAAATATCAACAGCAGGTACCGGCTGGTCGCAAAGCACAGGAATAAAGCTGGCGCCTTTTTTGGCCGAAAATGATTTATCCGAAGGCATATCGCCAACAATACCCAAACACGCCGGCTCATTCATCTTAATCTTGTAGCCTTTCTTTACATCCCAACCTGAAGTCAGTGTATTAATATTTTGTGCAGGCCAGTAGAACCCGTTGTCGCCCAATACAATGACTACTTTATTGTCGGCCACTAAACTGGCAAAAATGTCTTCCATTGCCGGAGTAACCGGATCATTGTAACTTGAGATACCACTCCAACCCTGGGGGATGCAAATCACCTGTCCGGCGAGCGGATCAAGAACAGAGATTAGGAATTGAACTGTAGTGGATAAAGCCGGTGTTCCATTATCAGTGGCAATAAACTCGATGGTGTGTGTACCAAGATTACCGACCTGTCCAACGAGTTCAATATCAACTGAAGCAACATTTCCCGAAATAACCACTGCCGAAAAACCTACCAGGCCACCATCGTTAACCACCACATCGGTGCTTTGGCCGGCTTCCGGGCTTTGGAACTGAATGGTTAAATTGTAAGTGTCACCAACAAAAATTGATGGAGCAACTGCCGGGAATCCAACAGGTACCGGAGGAAGATTTTCAGCAACTCCGGGAGTAATAAAAAATGGATTGTCAGGTAAACCAACAAAACAGCTTACCCCAAAATTGTCGGTGGCTTTAATATAATATTCAATCCCCTGCAAAGTCATTTGCACTCCGGGAATCGTTGCCTGATAAGTATCACCACCCAAATTACCCATATTTAACAGGGTGTACAAAGGTGTTCCTCCGGATATGCGATAAAAAAGTTCAACACCCGCAACTGAAGCTGTGTTGTCAGTAACATCTGCTGATACCATAATATCCACGCCCACCGGAGAATTAACTATTGGTACATGCACAATTTGTGGTGGTATATTCTCAATGGCAATAACGTAAGGATTGTTGACAGGATCAACCGAAGGACTGGTTACAGAAATCTGACCATCAGTAGCAAAAATATAAAACTCCAACCCCGGAAATTGAGTGGCTGTAGCCAGCACAACAGCACTCCATTCGTCGCCTGCACCCGGTATCATGGGAACTGAAGTGTAATTCATTTCACCTACAGTACGATAAAAAAGGGTTGCGCTCTGAACAAAAGGCTCATCAGGGTCAGTAATCAAAGCGGTGATTTCAATATCTACCGATTGACTTACAGAAGTACAGAACAACTCCCCAATTACGGTTGATGTCAATTCAATAGTTGGACCACTCCCCGGATTGATGGATAATAATGATAAGCCACCAGGAAAACCATAAGAGTTAAAATCACCAAATCCATAAACGTAAAGCCCTGAAGGATATCCTTCAGTGTTGTTTAGATTATAAGAGGTGTTGGTGGAAATTGGAAAGGCGGCGGCTGAAAAACCTGTTGACCCGATGGGAGCAAATGAAGCACTGTTTAAAGGCGCCCCATTGAGTTGCATTCCGTCAACACCGTCGGATGCTACAGCAGATGTAAAAAAATGTCCTGTAAATCCTTCGACCGGGGTTGCAAACGTATAACTATCCAGATATTGCTGAAATGGAGGTATGATCATCATGAATGGATCAGAAACAACGCCATCAAAACTGGATGAATTCGAAAACTGCACGGTAAGAAT
>JACZJL010000004.1 GCA_014860585.1 Bacteroidales bacterium
CAGTTGTTGGTGAACAAAATGATAAACATCATTGGTTGTGGTGGATTTACCGGTGGCAGTGAGCATGAAAGTGCCGTCATCATCGCAGGGTGAATAGATGGCTGTTCCGTTGGCGCTGGCGTGGGTGTTGTTGTTTACCCATGGAGGAAGCAATGCCGAGCCTTGTTCCACGGTGATGTCAGAATAAACTGTTGTTGAATTTCCACACTCGTCTTCAAGAACAACTTCCACTGTTATGGTTTGACCCAGGTGTGAACAGTTGAAAGTGGAAGGCGTAATGGTTATTGAAACCACACTGGTTTCATAGTCGCCGTAGTCGGATAGCACATCATTGGCGACAAGGTTGTATTGCCCTGAAGCGTCGAGATCTACGATGCTATTTTGTGCGGTGGCATAAGGCGGGTTGGTGTCAACGGTCACTGTTGCGCTCGCCGAATTCACCGGGTCGCACACGCCACTTTGCACCACCGCCCGGAAGTGGGTGGTTTGGGTTACGGTGGCTGAATAGATTTCACCGGTATAGAAAACATCATCCCAGCTTTCTCCATCAATGGATAACTGCCACTTGAGGATAACGCCTACCTGGCCGCTGAGTGTCAGTTCCTGTGATACGCCTGAACAAACAACGCTTGCAGCGGGACTGATTGCGCCGCCTTTACTGAGGGGGTCCACATCCACTTGCAATGTATTCGATTCCATCCATGCAGTTTCGCACGTAACCCTTACAAGCCTGCGGAACCAGGTGGTTTGAGTCACTGTTCCAACATGGGTGTAAGTTTCTGAAACCGCCCCCGGAATATCCACAAAAATTGGGCTTACTGTGCTGATCTGCCACTGGTATTCCAGATCGCCAGTAAAGACGGTTGGCACTGAAATGCTGGTGAATGAAGACGGAACATAACCAATGCAAATAGTCTGACTTGAGGCTATTTCACCGCCATCGGCGGGGTTGGCGCAGCAGGCTTGTAATGGATCAGTCACGGTTACGGTTGCAGTACAGGTTGCATTATTGCCACTGCCATCGTTAATGGTGAGTGTGACTGTGTTTAATCCCTTATCCCCGCAATCGAAATAGTCGGGGATTACACTTACATAATTGATCGTGCCGCAATTGTCACTACTACCACCATCCACATCGGATGGGAGGATACTTACTTCACCCTGGGCGCTAAGGTTCACAATAATATCCTTGCAAATGGCTGTTGGGGGTTGATTATCCACAACAGTCACTATTTGAGTGCACGTTGCTGTATTGCCGGATGCATCAGTGGCTAAGAATGTATTGGTGGTTGTTCCAACAGGAAATGACGAACCTGATGGCAGACCGGATATTTGTGCTAGTGTAGGATAAGTAGTATTCCACGAGATTGTAACCAGGCCATTGCCTGACTGAAAACCTGCAGTGTTCACCTGATTGATTCCGGCATTATATGACCCACCGCCGCCGCCACCGGCAAAAGGATATGAACCATTAGTACCACCGCCGGAATATCCACCGCCGCCGCCACCATTTCCACCATAAAGCCAGCCGCAACCTCCACCACCATATCCCCCGTGGTCAGAACCATATCCAGATCCACCAGCACCACCATTTACATACGCACGTCCTCTTCCATTAAAATTTCCATTACCTGGAACTCCATCAGTATAAAATCCACCTCCCCCGGCACCGGAACCAACGTTTGCGCCACCACCGTTACCTGCAGTTCCACCGGCAACCAAACCGTCTGCACTTGCAGTGCCTGATGTGGTAATGGATGCATTTACCCCATTTCTGTTACTGCCACATTGCTTAATATTATTTGTTGCTCCACCACCGCCACCTGCGATAACCAATGGAGTATTACCTGTTCGAACAACAAAACTTCCACCACCACCACCACCATCTTCTCCATTTGTAAAGCCTTGTTGACCTACAAGAATAGAGATAACTTCTCCGGGTGTTACGGCGATGTCACCTGTCATGCGGGCTCCCAATCCACCCGTAGCAGCACAAGCAACAGACACTGACCCACCTTGAGCACCGCACGCATCAACATTAATTGAAGTTATTCCGGCAGGTACTGTAAAAGTTTGTATTGAGCTCGTGTATGAAAAAGTTTGACTTACGGCAGCAACAGACGCGCAATTATCGCTTACTGCGGGTGCTGCGTAGTTTACCACTGCACCACATTGCCCCGTTGTGTTGTTAACTGTTACGTTTGCAGGGCAATTAATTACTGGAGGCTGATTATCATTCACGGTTACATCAAATGAAACCGTTGTTGCGCTGTTTGTTCCGTCGGTTCCTGTTAAGGTTACGGTGGTTACCCCTGTGTTGAAGGATAATACGCCACTTTGTGTGCCGTCTGCCAATGTGTTTCCTGAAGAAGAAAGTGTTGTTGCACCGGTTGTGGAGTATCCCCACATCGAACTTGTGCAATTATCTGAAATAGGGTCAGCAATGGTATAATCAGCAGCACAGGTATTTGCAATCACATTTAAAGATTGATTGCCCGGGCTTGCAAGGGTTGGCGCCTGGTTGTCAATAACTGTAATTGTAAAGCTGCATGTTGAAGTATTTCCGGGACCTGATACAGTTCCACGAAGGTTATCGTCGGCAATTGTCCATGTATTGGGAACACTACATCCAATAGATGCCCTAACCCTTGAAAACAATTGATTTCCTGTAACATCGGCACTTGTGCCTCCGTAATCCTGACCAACCTGGGTATAACCTGAATTGCTAAATATAAATTCGTATTGTCCTATTGCCTTACTACAATTGCAAGTTAAATGAGAAGTAGCATAATAATAACTGAATGCTCCGCAACCACCAGGAGAGCAATTACCAACTCCATAAACAGCCTCACAAGCTTTGAGCGCAACTGTTTGATTATTATCGGTAGCAAAATGATTAAAATTGATGCCGGGTACACCAGTTGGAGCCTCAATAAAGCCGGCATCTGATGCCTGAAAGGTTATTGTTGAGGTTCCGACCGGAAATGCTGAACCACTTACAAACCCACCAATCTGAGAAGCAGCAGCGTAGCCACAATTATCAGTAGCAGTAGCAGCAGCAAAATTTACTACAGCAGAACATTGCCCTGTGGTAGCATTTACAGTAATATTATCCGGGCAGGTGATCACCGGCGGCTGATTATCAACCACAGTGACTGTAAAAGAAACCGTGGTTGCAGTATTTGTACCATCCGTTCCGTTTAAAGTTACTGTTGTTACCCCCGTATTGAATGATAATACCCCGCTGCCAGTACCGTCTGCTATTGTGTTTCCTGAAGAAGTAAGTGTGGTTGCTCCTGTTGTGGAGTAACCCCACATCGAACCTGTACAATTATCCGAAATTGGGTCGGCAATGGTAAAATTTGAAGCACAGGTGTTTGCAATCACGTTTATAGTATGATCACCCGGATTAGCAAGGGTTGGTGTTTCATTGTCCAGAACAGTCACCGTAAATGAAACCGATGATGCACTGTTTGTGCCATCTGTTCCGGTTAAAGTTACTGTTGTTACACCCGTATTGAATGATAATACCCCGCTTCCCGTACCATCAGCTATAGTGTTGCCTGAAGAAGTAAGTGCTGTTGCTCCTGTTGTGGAGTATCCCCACATCGAACCTGCACAATTATCTGAAATTGGGTCGGCAATGGTATAATTTGCAGCGCAGGTATTAGCAATCACGTTAAATGATTGATTGCCCGGATTAGTGAGGGTTGGTGGTTCATTATCCACAACGGTTACTGTTTGAGTACATGTTGCTGTGTTACCGGATGCATCAGTGGCAGTCCAGGTTACTGTTGTAATTCCAACTGGATATGTTCCCGTAGCATCACAGGTATTATTGAAGCTGTTTTTGAGATTGATGTCATTCGAAGGCATCGGTGATGCTACCCATGCCGTGTTCACATTCATATTGGTAAGGGTTCCGTTATGCACTGGGTTAACTATGTCAGATAATATTGAACTCCCCGGGCCGTCCTCAAAGTTGAAATATGCGACAAGTCCCGGTTCATTCCCGTTTAACCGCTGGTTCATATTGCATGCAATCTGGGGTTGTTCTAAAGCATAATTCCAAATTTGCATTTCGTCAACCATCCCGTCAAATACTTCGCCTGTACCCCATCCTGATCCAATATTTAAATTATGAGGCCATGTACCGTTTACTCCGGGAGAAGGAATTGAACTTCCTTTTGAAAAAAGTAGTAAACCATCAACATAGAGATGAGTGTCTGTTGTCTTTCTCACTATAGTGTAATGGTGCCATTGATTATCGGTAGGGAAAGTAGAACCGGTTATGTACCAGGAGTCTCCAACTCTTATAAATCCCGTACTGCTTTGTCCCAAATACAAATTGCGACCTTGTGCAAATATATTTCTAAACTGACCCGGATGATTGTTGACTTGTCTGGCCCAAACTGAGACTGTGAATTCGCCTGTTGTTGGAACTACATCATCAGGACCAAATACATAATCATTTACTCCGTCAAAACTCAATGCATGACCCATTACTGAACAATTATCACTGACAGTTGGTGGGGTTAATGTTGTTGTTCCTGTACAAAGCCCCGGCGTGTTGTTGATGGTAACTGGTCCTGCACATGTGATTGTTGGAGGCTGGTTATCAATCACCGTTACTGTTGCGGTGCAACTGGCTGAATTACCGGCTGCATCGGTTACTGTTAATAGCACATTATTGGGTCCTACCAAAGAACAATCAAAATCTGTAATGCTTGCATTAAAGGAGACAATGCCAATATTATCGGTTGAACCGCCGTCCAAATCTTCCCCAATAATAGATATGTTACCGGTTCCATCCAATTCAACGGATATATTTTGGCACACTGCTACGGGTGGTACGTTATCTCCGATCTGAAGATTAGCAAAAGGAACTGTTGATAATGCTGGCGGGCTTTGTCCGTGTACCCAATTAGAAATATCTTCAAAATTAACCTGGGTAACCACTACACCTCTTTTGGTTTGATCGTATTCTGTTCCTAATGGTGAAGATGCGGGAAAACCGTCTGCAACTACTGCATTTACAAAAACAGGTGATGGATCTTCAATAGCGGGAATGAAACCTCCTGAGACTGATGATGTGCCAGAAAAAAGCGCTGAATAAATAGCGGTAACCCCGTTTGATGGATTTACATCAGTATCGCTGTAAGCATAAAATGTCTCCCCTGTAGTTGAAACAGCAAAATTTCCTGAAAGCAAAGCAATTGTTCCACATGTTCCATTACTACAACTAAGTGTAAGATTATCAGGTGATGATTCTGTAACTACGATCACATTACCTTTGGTAATAACACTTCCCGGAGAAGTCCATCGTACAACGGCTTCACCTGAACTGAACAATAAGGTTGAATTGCTAAATGAATTGTCAGTAAAATAAACCTCTGTATTGGCAGGAATATCCTTTACCGCTACAAATGAGAATCCATCGGGATCAGTATGACTTATTCCGGTTAAAGCTACCATTGGATTTGCTTCAGAAGTATCGTCATTAACAATTATACCAGTAGCAGCACCCGGGGTTCCAGCAACATAACCAGTGCCACCGGTAATTACTAACACGATATTTTCGTCAGGTTCCAACGTTACATCTCCGGCAGGAGTCAGTGTTATAGAAGCTGAATTTGAGCCATTTGAAATGGTAACGGTACCTGCTGAAGCATTAAATGTTCCTGCCCCTGACTTTGAGTAATCAGTGCTAAAAGCAGCTGTACCACCTACAGAAAAGTTGATGGTAATATCAGAAGTCGCTGTAGCATTTAATAAAAAAGTAAATACCATTCCAGTACCACTGTTTTCGGAGACAGATGATGGCGTGGTCGTAACAGTCACCACCGGATCTGAACTGTCTAAATTCAGATTGGTAAAGAAAATGGAAGATAAAGTGGCATTGGGTTGAGCGTGTACGTAGTTTGTAACATTTTCCAAAACCACTTTGCTCACATTGGTTCTTGCTTGAACCGTTGGTGTAAATTCAACTCTATTGGGCGCCGATGCAGGGAAACCATCGACGACGATAGATTGCAAATACCAGGTTGAAGGGTCCTCAGCAGAGGGAATATTACCTCCGGAAACTGATGATGTACCGGTAAAAATAGCTGAATAAATAGCTGTAACCCCGTTTGATGGATTTACATCAGTATCGCTGTAAGCATACATGGTTTCACCGGCAGTTGCGGTAGCAAAACCTCCTGAAAGCAATGCAATTGTTCCACATGTTCCATTACTGCAACTAAGTGTAAAATTATCCGGAGATGATTCTGTTACAACGATTGCTTCACCTTTGGCTATTACACTTCCCGGAGAAATCCATCTTACAACGGCTTCACCTGAACTGAATGATAAGGTTGAATTGTTAAATGAATTATCAGTAAAATAAACTACTGTATTAGCGGGAATATCTTGTACCGCTACAAATGAGAAACCATCCGGATCAAGATGATTAATTCCAATTAAAGCGACAAGCGGTGTGGTATTGTTTACATCGTCGTTTGTTATTGTACCCGTGGCGCTAACAGGGCTTCCGGGTATATATCCTGATCCTGGATTTACTGTAAGAATAACTGTTTCATGAGGCTCAAGATCTGAGTCGTTTACAGGATTAATGGTAACATTTACAGATGAGGCACCGTTAGGAATGACAACAGTTCCCGTAGATGCTCCAAAAGTTGCAGCACCGGTTTGTGTATAATCACCGGGAAAAACGGCCGTGCCCCCGACCGAAAAATTTACGGTTACATTGCTGGTTGCAGTTTCGGCAAGCGTAAATGTATAAACCATATTTGTGGCGCCGTCTTCCATCACAGACGATGGGGATACTGTAACTGAAACACCCGGATCTGCAACTGCAACAAAAGGGATGATTGAAAGCGCTGCATTAGGCAGTCCGTTTAACCAGTTACCTGTTAAGGTAAAATTAACCGTGCCAACATCAACATTTCGCAAAGCAGGATTATATTCAACCCTGTTTAGACCTACGTTGACATCTCCATCATTTGGAAAACCATGTACAACAATTGCATTTGGAAAATCAGAAACCGGATTCTCATTGGCAGGGATAAGACCTCCATTTTGCGTTGGCGCCTCGCCCGAACCGGTATAAAGCACTGAATAAATGTCAGTAATACCAATAACAGGATTTTCATCATCGTCTTTATAGGCATAAAATCCTTCTCCATTTGTAGCTATTGAAAAGCCTCCACTTCCGGCAGTTTTAACCGCTGTGCCGAAGCCGCCACTACTTGTCACTATAAATAAATTGCTTGAAACATCTGTCTCTTCAACATAAACAACATGGCCAGCATTAATGGCCACGGTAACGGTAAATTTGACAACGCTTTCAGACTGATCTAAAAATGCATTTCCTGCATTATTATATTCGTTTTCTGTAAAGTATATTACCTCGTTGACTGAAAGGTTTTCTCTCGCAACAAACGAAAACCCATCCGGGCTTAAATGATTTAACCCAATTACGACAACCTTCTGTGCAAAGATTGCATGGGCGGAAACCATTAGATAAAAAGCGAATAAAAAAGTAAATTTTTTCATGTGTTCAATTTTTGTAAGTTTAATTTTAATGTGGTAAATTTTAGCCTTACCTTCGATAATTCCAGATCATGGGCCATATCGAATGGTAATCATTTATGTAAATGGGAAAAGCAATAATTTTTAAAATGAAATGATTCTTGGGTGGCGATGACCAGGGTTGTCGAAATGTCAATGATTAAAGCGATAACAGTAGGCGTCGCATCAACTGTAATTATGTTTTCAATGGTTGTTGTTCCCTGAGCGTTTTGCCAGGAACTCTCCAGGCAGATATTGAACTGAACTTTAGTGTAGCTTACGATAATGCTCTTGTTGGTAGTTTTAAGTGTAGAAACATAGATGATATTAACCATCAGGTAACTTCCGGTAGAAGTCAGTAATAGACCAGGTAAAGTAAAGTAAAATGGTTTTTCATTAATTAAGTATTTGAGGTTAGCGTTTTTAAATTCATTAATTTACAGCTTCTAATACGAATGATTTTGAATTTGCAAATGACAACTATTAATCAAAGGCAAGCTGTTAAGTTTTAGTTAAAAATGTTCAAGTTATGAATTATTAAGGTTTTGAGGATTGAAATACGGCAAAGAATAATCACCTACCTAACCCGTAGGTTGGAGAGTTTTTCCGATTTCAATGCCAAATTTATATTCAGGAATTTTTTTGGATTCAAGAAGCTAAACCGATTTTCCATTGTATTCCCTGCTAAAAAGAACTGCAGCAAAAGTACTCCGGGGAGGTGGTGTGAGGTTAGGACTTTTCTTGCAATCTGTTGGACTTTTCTTCCAGTTATCCTCCACTCGTATACTGCATGTGCTGAATACGAGCGGCAAATCGGGTGGATGAACAATTCTCTTTGCGTATTAGGAGAGTTAGGATCGCTTTGAGTAATGGTATCGCAAGACTACCCGGTGCTATCGTTAAATCCTGCGGGTTTGTCTAAAGCTGGAGTTCTGATCGTTTCCAATTCCCCTTCTTATTAATCCGACTGCTCAGTGTTTATTCCAAAGGTTTTTAGTGCTCAATACAATTCTGATTTTAGTTGCATCCTTTTCTGGAAAGCAACATCCTTGGTGGATAACGAGAAAGGCAATGTCCGATCCTATGTTGATTTTGTTAATAATCTAAAAAAAACATTGTAATTTCCATATTTATTTACAGAATTACTTTTTATTTGTGGATTATTTTTCAATTTGCTATTACTGATCTAAAAACTTATCGCCATGAAAAAACTGATTTTAATTGCTGCTTCGATAGCTTTATCCTTTGCTGGTTACTCACAAACTGCCACAAATTTTTCATGTAAAGATTGTTCAGGTGTTGATCACGAGCTTTACACCGAGCTTGATGCAGGGAAAGTGATTATTCTGACCTGGGTTATGCCCTGCGGGCCTTGTGCCGGGCCAACCATTACCACTCATAATGTTGTTCAAAGCTATCAAACCAGCCACCCCGGAAAAGTGATCATGTATCTTTGCGATGATTATGCCGACACGCCCTGTGTTTCCTTAGCAAGCTGGGCAAATGGAATAGGGACAACCAATGTTACGCTGTTTTCAAATTCAGCAATCCGGATGGAGGATTACGGTACTCCCGGTATGCCAAAGATTGTGGTGATCGGAGGCCCTGAATACCTGGTGTATTATAATTCCAATAATACAGTAAATCATGTTTTGCTGCAGGCTGCCATCAATCAGGCTATTGCGGCTACCACAGTCGGGATTGGAGAAAATGAACCATCCATTAACAGTTTAAATCTTTTTCCTAACCCTACCAGAGGGAATTCGACCCTTAATTTTGATCTTAAAGAACCTTCACCGGTCACCATCGAAATTCTCAATCAAACAGGCCAGATCATTTCTCAGCAGTTTTATGGCAATCCGAATTCGGGAAGTAACACTTTTGAAGTGAATACGGAAACACTTCCTTCCGGGATTTATATTGTCAGGTTACGTGCAAATAATCAGGTCAGTATGGCAAAACTTGCTGTCGGTTTCTAAATCCAACAAAGTGATTAAATTCTTTACAGTATTGCTATTTATGTTGCTGCTGATCAGCAATGACTCCCAGGCACAGTGTTGTTCTGGTGGCGCCGGCAGTCCCATTGCCGGAGGTTATTCACAAGGAGTCTTAGCCGGACGCCAGGTTGAGATTAACACCAATTTCCGCTTTGTGAATACCGATCAGTTTTATACAGGAGATAAAAAAGACACAACCAGGTACTTCGACAGTTTCAGAAGTGCTTATCAATATTTCAGGTTGGCATATGGAGTCACTGAGAAGCTTACGATGTCTATCGAAACGGGGAATTATTTTTATAAAGAGGAAACAGGCCTGAACAATGACCCTGCGCGAACTTATTCCTCCTCAGGTTTCAGTGATCTTTTACTTTTCCCACGTTACGAAGTGTACCGAAAAACGAAAAATGAGCGTATCACCGAGCTTAGCTTAGGATTGGGTGTTAAAATTCCTATTGGAAGTTACAATGACTCTACAGGTAACGTTGAGCCATTTTCCGGCAGCACGTATTATGTAACCAACCCTCAGGCAGTGCAACTTACTACCGGAGCAAATGATGTGATTTTCTATCTTTTTTATTTGAAAACCCTTGGGAAGAAAGATTTCAAGGTATTTGCCAACACCTTCTACATTTTAAAAGGCTGGAATCCCCTTGGAGAAAAGATGGGAGATTATGCAAGCGTTTCCTTGTTCGTGAGCAGGTCATTTGTAAAAAACCTTGGTACGACGCTCCAGATAAGAGGCGAGTGGATGAACGAGATGTCTGTCAACAAAGATATTCTGACGTATGCTTATCCTAACTATGACCCTTTTGCAACAGGCTATAAAAAAGTGTTTGTAATCCCACAAGTCAGCTATTCGGTGGGCAAGTTTACATTTTTTGCCCTTGCAGACCTACCTGTTTATCAATATGTTACCAAAACGCAGGTTGCAACTGAACTGCAAATTACAGCAGGTGCATCGTTCAGGTTTTTGGTTCCTGAACAACCCAAACCTCTAAGCCTCTAAATTTTATTCCCCCTTTCAGATTGCTGACCGGACACAAATTTTTGCCCAGATGGGTGAAAATTCATATTTGATCTCGCCTCTCATTCAAGTTTAATTTCTGCGACGTAAATTTTTCAAGATTAATATCTAATTCTTATTCAATTCTTTAGAAGAATATTTTTCCTTTTCAAAATCCGAAAGTTATTCATGGCATGATTTTAAAGCAACAGGATTTCAGAAATGAAATTTACTGAGTTTAACATCAAAATCTAAAAGTCATGAAAACAAGAATCTCTACTCTCGGAACTGTTCTGCTGGTTACATTAGCTTTGAACCTTTTTGCAGAACGCATTGAAAAAGAAGTTGCTGAGCAAATCGGCAAAAACTATTACTGGGAAGCATCACGCGATAGCAAAACGCTGAAGTATGATGAAATTACCCTTAACCTGTTTACCACAAAATCGGAAAATGAAACTCCACTGTACTACATTTTCAACATTAACTCCAAAGATGGATTTATCATCGTTGCTGCTGATGACAATGTGATCCCTGTTTTGGGATACAGTTTTGACGGGCGCTGGGACGAAACGGAATTACCACCGGCATTTGACCAAATGCTCGATGTTTTTGAAAACCAGATCCGGACAATAATTGAGGAGCAGATTGAAGGTGGAGTAGAGGTTGAAGCGCTTTGGGAAAAATATGGGAATTTTAATCCCAATCCGGAAAAATCAAAATCGGTTTCACCACTTCTTACGACAACCTGGAATCAGAACCAATATTACAATGGTATGTGCCCTGTTGATATCAATGGCCCGGGCGGGCGAGCCTATGCCGGTTGCGTAGCCGTCTCGATGGCGCAGGTGATGAAATTTTGGGGGCATCCCACCCAGGGTAGCGGATCCTACTCTTACACACATCCCGTTTACGGAACACTGTCAGCCAACTTTGGAGCGACCACCTACAGCTACAACCTGATGCCAAATTCCATTTCGGGTTCTAATTCGTACATTGCCCAATTGCTTTATCACTGTGGCGTTTCGGTATCAATGAACTATGGCCCCTACGGCTCAGCTCCAATGGGGACTTACTGGGATCTGGATATTACCAATGCGCTGAAAAATTATTTCAAGTATTCATCAAGCGCTGCCTGGGACTGGAAGGTGAATTATTCCAATTCTACCTGGATCACAAAACTGAAAAACGAACTGGATAATGGACGCCCATTAATCTATTACGGCTGGGATGGTGGCACGATGGCTCATAATTTCAACTGCGATGGCTACCGCAGCACAGACAATTACTTCCATTTCAACTGGGGCTGGGGCGGATGGTACGATGGCTATTTTCCAATTACTAACCTTACTCCTGCGCAAGGATATAGCTTCACGTATTACCAGGGAGCCATTTTTAATCTTACACCAAATACAAATCCAACGGTTTACTACGATTTTGGCGATGCACCCACACCTTATCCAACGCTATCAGCCAATAACGGCGCCTGTCACCAGGTTCCGGCCAATCCAACGGTGTATCTTGGTTATTCTGTAGATACAGAACCTGATGGACAACCCCATATCAACTGCACCGGTGACGATACTGACATTCTCTATCCACCTGTGAACGATGATGAAGATGGTGTGATCTTCCCTGCCATTGTTTATCGCAATACGATAAACACCATAACTGTAGTTGCTTCCTCAACTGGCTACCTGCAGGGATGGCTAGATTATAACCAAAACAGCCTCTGGGGTGATCCGGGAGAGCAGGTTTTTACCAATTATCCTTTACTTCCCGGAGCAAATGTTTTACAGGTTAATATTCCCTCAACAGCCAATACCGGCTGGACTTATGCAAGATTCAGGTTTAGCTCGGTAATGAATTTGTCCTTCACCGGATCAGCTCCAAATGGTGAAGTGGAAGATTACTTCATCAGAATCAACGAACCAACCCCACAGGGATTTGATTTTGGTGATGCTCCGGACTCCTACCAGACCATGCTTGCCAGTAATGGCGCCCGTCATTTTTACGTACCGGGTTTATTCCTTGGCAATGGTATTGACCTTGAACCCGACGGACAACCAGACCCGATGGCAATGGGTGATGATCTGAACAACACTGACGATGAAGATGGAGTGGTAGTGCAGAATACTTTAATGGCCGGACCGGGTGGATTTATCTATGTAATCGCTTCAAACTACGGA
>JACZJL010000005.1 GCA_014860585.1 Bacteroidales bacterium
CGCAGTTGCATGCTTGGTGGGTGTTTGATTCGATTCACGGGGTGAATCAGACAATTTAGCGATTACCTTCCCCCAACTCGGGATACCATTGCATGACTGGCAGAAACAGATTTGCCTCAGGCTGGAGCTTAAGCGCAATGCCGGGAAAATTGTCTTTCCAAAACCTTGATGCAAAGATCAATAAGGTAATAAGGTTTTGTTTTTCAATTGAATACATCCTGTCTACTAAGGTTGGGTTTTTGGATAAGGTTTTCCTTCTCCGGAAAATCAACCTTCAAATGATGAAAACCTTATTTTCCTTCTCCAACCTTAGTAGAATTGAGTAACCATCGGGAAATCAACCTTATTCACCTTATTTCCAGGGTTAAATACTGAGAATTTTCTAATGAAGAGCATTCACCCCGTGAATGGCTTGCAAAGCCCACCGCAGTTGAAATTTTGGTGGGTGTTTGATTCGATTCTCGGGGTGAATCAGGCAATTTAGCGATCACATCGCTTTGAGCGATACAATCGCATAGCTGAACTCAAACCTGAACCGAGCGCTTGCCAACCCTCCGGGAGTCATCCGGGAACTATTTTTAAATCACAGTTAACCAACTACATAGCATGGATTTTCTTTCTGATTAATTCTCCTTTTTTTGTAAACGTTGTCAGGGGAGTAATTTTAATTTATTGATTTTTAACAAAAAAAATCAGGTTATTTCTTTTTTTGAGGTGCTAAGCGTATCTTTGCTTTATAAAAAAAAGCAAAAGATGCCATGAAACGTAAATTAAAAGCAGAGCCAAATCCGTTAGAGATTTTAGATCAGCTTTCCAAGATGTTGATCTCGGCGCACATTTTAAAGGACTTTCAAATGGAAGGAGTAAATGAGTTGAAAGACTCCTGGCAGATCGTACTTAGAGAAAAGCCTGATCGAATTCCTGAAGAGCTCAAGGGACTTCCAGAAGAAGAAGTTGTGTTTGATGGGAACTGTAATCCGATAGAGGTGCTCAGCCATTCCTTTGTACTCAAGCCGGTTTACCTGCTGATTTATCGAAGACGGTGGAAGCGAAGTAACACCGACAAACACTTCAGCAATCAATATGATTTTCAGATGAAAGGATTGAAAATTGTTCCCGAACTGGGTATTTTTTTAAAAGAAGAAAATTGAAGATCACCCTGTAAACATCAGCACCATTGCCCGGGTTTGGGACATAAAACCCAAGACGCTTTACGGATGGTATCGCAACCACCTGAGTGGATTTGACCAGGTGGTTACTGATGGCAGCTGGGGTTCATGCAAGATTGAGTCGGTTGATCAGCAAACCGGAGAGGTCACTCAAAAACCGGTTTACATTGTCAAGGCAGAAAACGTAGGCCAGGTGATGGCCATAGACGATAAGCAGATCGGAAGAGATATGTTCACCATCATGTCCAATCAACAAACCGGCAAGATAGCCCTGCTCGTTGAAAGTCTCAAGGTGGATGAACTCAAAGAGGCTGCTGCGCATTTGGGCACTGCCGTAGAAAAAGTAAAAACAATCAGCAGCGATATGAGCCCTTCATACCTGAGATTTAATCGTGACATTTTCACCAACAGTCAACAGGTGGTAGACAAGTTCCATGTCATCCGTCATGTGCTTGATGCCGTTCAGGCTGTGCGTATAAGAATAAAGAATAACCTTCTGGCAACACTGCCAAAGCGAAGAAAAACACAAAGTGCAATCTCCCAAACCGACCATCAGGTGCTAAGCGATCTGGAACTGCTTAAACGAACTCAATACCTGCTTACACAAAATCAGAACAAATGGAATTATGATCAACAAAGCCTGATGCAAGAACTTTTCACACGATTCCCCGAAATCAAAATAGCCTACATGATTAGTCAGGAATTTATCAAATGGTACAATAAATCCAATGGCCGATTACATCGTATTATCATCGAAACCAAACTCTTTGAATGGTATGAAAAAGTTGAAGAAAGCTATATCAAAGAACTCATCTCTGTGGCAAACCTGATCGATCGCCATGAGGAACTAATCATCAACTATTTCCAAAAAGGAATAACCAATGCAAAAGCAGAAAGAATCAACGGTCAAATCCAACAATTCATCTCCCAAAACTATGGAATCAGAGACAAAGAATTCGTACTATACCGAATCTCTAAATACTTCTCTTAGCACCTCAAAAAAAGAAATAACCAAAAATCACCAGTCACATGAATTTACCGTTATGTTTGCTATCTTAAACGATGATTCGCAATTCTTAAAAAAATGGATTCAATTTACAGTATTTCAAATCTACAGTTCATCTGGTACATATTCGGGGTAATTACAAACAGTTAAACCTGGTTTTTTCAGGTAAAACCGTTTTTTTTTATCCAATCTCCCACTTTTTACTGGCTATAGAAAAGATATTCAATTTGATATTGGAGTTGCTAAATTATTAATTACCAAATTTTTATCCTATGAAAATTAAAAAATGTACACTGTTGATGGTGTTTGTGACTTCGTTTTTAATGGTTTCAGCGCAGGGGGTAAGCGTTGAGCCGAATACAAACATTAAGGTACTTGCGGGTACCACACTGAAGGTTGCAGGTGGCGACCTGCTTTTAAAATCGGATGCCACCGGCGATGCAACGGTAATTGCCTTTGGCTCGGTGACCCATGGCGCCGGCGGCAAAGCCATTGTGCAACGGTACATGCCCGGCGATGCAAATGCCTGGCACATGATCAGCGCACCGGTAAACGCCATGGCCATTACAGCCAGCGACTGGGCGCCTGATACCGATGAAGACCTCTACCTCTGGTACGAGCCATCACCGGGAATCTGGGTAAACTTTAAAAACCAATCTTCGGGCAACAGCGGCGATCTGCCCTATTTTGATGTGGCAAATGGCGGCAATAATTTTAACACAGGGCAAGGCTACATTGCCAACTACCACACCGCCGACCTCACCAAAAATTTCGAGAGCAGCGGGCTGAACACCGGCGACATCGACATCACCCTGAACAAAAGCGGGATTAAAAGCTGGGATTGGAGCGCAGGCCTGAACCTGATCGGAAATCCTTATGCCTCAGGACTTGACTGGAGTGAAGTAGTCAAAGAAGGTATTGTCAGCGAAGTGTGGGCACAGGTTTATAATGCCAACAAAGACGGCGGTGCAGGCTACGAGCCCGTAAACGGACCCATCGCCTCCGGGCAGGGCTTCTTCGTTCAGGCGGTTAACAATGAAGGGGTGCTGGCGTTACAGCCCTCACAGCAGGTGCATGCCACTACCCAAAATTTCATGAAACAGGGAGAAGATAAATTGATATTGCGTCTGGCAGGGGGAGCATACTTTGACGAAACAACGATTTTGCTCAACGAAGCCTCGGCGCCGGAACATGATTTTTTTGATGCTTCCAAATATTTCAGTTTCGACCCGCAGGTACCGCAGCTTTATTCACTGGCCACCGATGGCTGGAATCTGGCAATCAACTCGATGGATGCCATATCGGAAGCCACGGTTGTTCCGCTCTCCATAAAAGTGGAGGGAAGCAGCATCATGTCTGTTCAACTCACCGAAACAGAAGGCACATTTGAGGGGCAGGAAATCATCTTGCACGATGTCCTCACCAATACGCTGCACAAACTCAGTGAAGAGCCCACCTACAACTTCATGGCAAATGCCGGTGACAACCCCGACCGCTTTTTGTTGAAGTTTGGGTCGGTGGGCATTGAAGATTTGTCCGGCAATGATGAGCTAAACGCCTGGATGCTATACAACCTGCTCTACATCCTCAATCCCGATACTCCCAAAGCAACGGTTGAGCTTTACAACCTCCAGGGGCAGGTGATTGTGCGCAAAGTGATCGGGCAGGGACTGCAAAGCATCCCTGTAAAGGTTGCCACCGGAATTTACATGGTGGTGATGCGGACTAACCACACGGTGGCCATGCGGAAATTATTTATTCAACAATAACCAAAAAAGAAATAGGATGAAAACAATACTAAAATTTGTCACGATAGCTGTGTTCTTCATGATGTTACATTGCGGATTGGATGCCTTTGGGCAGAATCCGCCACCACCGCCCCCGGGTGGCGGTGGCGCAGGTGGCGCCGGCAATGTGCCCGGCGGCGGTACACCAATAGGGAGTGGTATAACCATTATGTTACTCCTGGGTGCAGCATACGGAAGCAACAAACTTTTACAATTAAACAAAAATGAAAACAACAATTAATATTCAAGTAATCACAAATAAAAATTTTGACAAAATGAAAAATTTCAAACTTTTATTCTTAGCGCTAACTATGTTAGCAAGCTACACCCTAACAGCACAAGTAGCGATCACCACCGATGGCAGCGATCCCGATGGTTCGGCCATGCTGGATGTAAAAAGTACAGATAAGGGAATGCTGCCCCCGCGTATGACTGAAGCCCAGCGCGATGCTATCGAAAGTCCGGCCACAGGTTTAATGATTTACAACACCACCACCAATTCGCTTGATTTTTTTAACACTGTAAAATGGATTTCAATTACCGAAACCGGTATTGTAGCACAAAACCTGCCGCCCGTAGCTTCTAATGTAAGCTTTAGCGGAACTTTAGAAGTAGGCGAAACCCTCACCGGCGACTATACCTACAGCGATGAAGAAGATGATTTGGAAGGTACAAGCACCTTCAAATGGTACCGTGCAGATGATATATCGGGGACAAACCAGGTGGAAATTGGTGGTGCCAACGCACTCACTTACCAGCCTGTTACAGCCGATGCTGAAAAATATATTTCATTCACTGTAATCCCTGTAGCTCAAACTGGAGAAACAACAGGTGAAGCTGTAATATCAAATTACCAGGGCGGGGTTTTCGCTTGTGGTATAAGCCAAATAACCGACATTGATGAAAATGACTACAATACATTGCAAATAGGCACCCAATGCTGGATGAAGGAAAACCTGAATGTGGGTGTAATGATTCATTCCACAACCGGTGGTACAAACAGCGATGGTAAACAAACAGATAACAGCACCTTAGAAAAGTACTGCTATTCTAACAATACTACAAACTGCAATACTTATGGTGGCCTTTACCAGTGGAATGAAATGATGCAATATGTTAATATAGAGGGTGCACAGGGAATATGCCCAGAGGGTTGGCATATTCCAACTGATGGAGAATGGACAGATTTGACAACCTATGTAAGTAACCAGGCGGAGTATTTATGTAATGATAATACTTCATACATTGCTAAAGCATTGTCAGTTGATTTATATTGGTTTAACTCGTCGATAACATGTGCAGTCGGTAATAATATTACTGCAAACAATGCATCCGGCTTTACGGCTATGCCTAGCGGTTATTTCCAAGGTAGCTTCAATCAGATCAATGCAAGGTCTGATATGTGGTCATCAACTGGGACAACCACTGACGCCTATGGTCGTACACTTGCATATAACCTTGACAGCCCACAAAAATACACCCACTCGAAAAGTATAGGGTTGTCTGTTCGGTGTTTAAAGGATAATTAACCTTTTTCTACTTTTTTTCCACGCAAGTCGGTTGGATATTTTTTAAATCAAATTTAAATATTTAGGAATCAGACAAAATGAAAACATTCAAACTATTATTCTTAGCAGTAGCCATGTTAGCAAGCTACACTTTAACGGCCCAGGTAGCCATCACCACCGATGGCAGCGATCCCGATGGCTCAGCCATGCTCGATGTGAAAAGTACCGACAAGGGGTTTTTGCCGCCACGGATGACGCAGGCACAGATAGAAGCTATTGCCACACCAGCCAATGGCCTGATTGTTTTTAATACAACCGACGAAAAACTCTATGTTTTTATGGAATCGGAAAATGTCTGGAAAGAGATCAATTATGGTACAGGAACGATATCACCGCCATTTGCATGTGGGCAAAACCTCATTGATCCACGCGACAGCAAAAGCTACACAACCGTATTAATTGGCACACAATGCTGGATGGCGCAAAACCTGAATATTGGATTGAGGATAAATGTTAGTGTTGAGCAATCGCAAAACACACCGGCAGAAATAATCGAAAAGTACTGTTACGGCGACAATGAAAGCAACTGCGATACCTACGGGGGGCTGTACCAATGGGCAGAGATGGTACAATACCTGAATGGCGCCACAAACGGTATAAGCTGGGATCCGGTACCAACAGGAAATGTGCAGGGAATTTGTCCCGCAGGCTGGCACTTACCCACCGATGCCGAGTGGACAGCCTTAACCACCTATGTGAGCAGCCAGTCCGGATATTTATGCAACAGCAATACAAGCTTTATAGCCAAAGCCCTGGCTGCCACTACCATTTGGAACAGTTCATCAAACACCTGCGCGGTGGGCAACAACCTTTCAGCTAATAATGCTACCGGTTTTACAGGTCTTCCGGGCGGCTTACGCGTCACCAATGGAACGTTCAACAACCTTGGCATCACCGGCTACTTCTGGAGTTCCTCCGATGGCTCGTCGACGGAAGCCTGGGACCGGTCCCTGGGCTATAGCAGCGCCCTCGTCTTCCGAAACAGCTACGGTAAGGGTTATGGTTTCAGTGTTCGTTGTTTGAGGGATTAATTGACTATTTGACTATTTTATTATTTGCCGCGAAGCGGCCGAAATTTTTTGAATGAAAAACAGGAAACGTTGGGGCGCCCGGAATGTGGTTGGTTTTTTCACTTTACAAACTGTCAGGAGCTGCACACACTGACAGGTTATTGGATTCTAAAACCTTGATGCAAAGATCAATAAGGTAATAAGGTTTTGTTTTTCAATAGAATATATCCTCTCTACTAAGGTTAGGTTTTAGGATAAGGTTTTCCTTCTCCGAAAAATCAACCTTCAAAATTGAAAACCTTATTTTCCTTCTCCAACCTTAGCAACCATCGGGCATTCCAACCTTATTAGAAGAGCATTCACCCCGCGAATGGCTTGTAAATTCCACCGAAGTTGCAGTTTTGGAGGGTATTTGACTCGATTCACGTGGTGAATTGGATACTATTGTAAAAGTCGCATTGAGTAATACTATCGCTAATCCGGTAGGCAGAACCTTCTGAAACAGATTCGTTCAGGCTCCTTAGCCAAAGGCTGTTGAGGACAA
Source organism: Bacteroidales bacterium (assembly GCA_014860585.1). NCBI lineage: Bacteria > Pseudomonadati > Bacteroidota > Bacteroidia > Bacteroidales > Bacteroidales bacterium. Next base: position 7,085 of record JACZJL010000005.1, read on the forward strand.
CATTTCAGCTTAAATCCTGTCTTTTAAGGCAATCCTTGTTTTGAACCGGTTGATCAAAACTATTTAATGGAAACCTAATACAGCGAGGCGTGTTCCCAGCAGTTTGTGGTACTTCACTTTCATTTCATCTGACAGGAAACTGATATCAATCAATTCCTTCCATTTTGGCGCAGCTGAGGAGACTGACCCAAGGACTAGGTCGATACTTTTCGAAGTCAGCCCACATCTTACTTTACCAAAATAGTCGATCAGAATACTGCGGGTCAGGCGTTTCTTTTTCCCTTGCACCGGTAAAGCAATTTCTTCGCCCTGTTTCTTAAATTCAATGGTTGTATTGACCAGATCGTAACATGGCGAGAGCGTTACCTTCCCCTCCCGTGTAATGATAGAGAAATTCTTCAGGTGCATATCTTCGTTGCCGACCAGGAAATTGAAGACCGTAAGTTTAAAAAGTGTCAACTTCTCGATTGCCGGGAAGGTGCAGAAATCATCAATGATAGTCACAACTTTTTCCATATTATAGTCATACTTGGTTTCCCGGCTCATACCAGCCAACTGTGCAAAATCTTCAACAGGGACTTTATCGCTCTGCCCTCTTCTGTCGAATCGCTTGATAAAATAAGTCAACGAATGATCTTTTGACCAGATTAACCCATGTATTGGAACATCCAGGCCGGTTGCAGCGGCAAGTCTCATCGTCAGGTCTTCATTCTGTGGCATTTCGGGATAAAGATGATGCTGGGGTTTGAGAATGTATTTCCCCCTGGTGTCCACAATGTCAAATTTTCCGACTTTAATGTTCAATATAGCGCTCAACTTGGGCTGTACTCCCTGAAGGGACATCTTTGAGGCACGGTTAAATGCCTCTATTCTCTGCTCTTCAGCAGTGTACTCAAGTTCTCTCAGCGCCTTCAATCCGGGTGACAGAAGCCTGAGTCCGGCCTCACTATACAAATCATCTCCACAGGGAGCATATGTGATCGGGCAAATGTTCATTCCGTAATTTCATTAACCGTTACAACTCCTACCATGTCTTCTCCAACAGCCATCAATTGTGAGAAGTAATCGTTTTTATCAATTTTTTTAATCTTCAATAGCCCTTCCAACTGAACTCCTTCGGGCAATAACCCGTCAAAAAATGGAGGAAATTTGTTGAACCTGAAAGATTTCCCCCTGACCGGCATGGTTCGCGAAACTTCAAGACCGTTGTAACCATCCAGATATTCGAACAGGTAATCCTGACCTTTCTCCATTTCGGTAAGGGTTCCGGCTTCGATGCCTTTTACATAAACCTTAGCTCTTCTCATTTTCAGCATTTTGTAAATTGTCCATCAGGGGACTTTTCAGAATTATCTTTATGTTCAACACTTTCAAAATCTTCAAAAGGGTAACAAGCCGGACAGATTCTTTCCCCTTCTCCACATCATAGATCACCGTTTTTCCTACACCTGAAAGATCTGCTAACTGCACCCGGCTTAATTTGGCAGCTTTCCTGTGCATCCTTATGGTTTGTGCAAGTTCTTGTGTCTGTTCCATTTTTTACTTCTATAGCGGCAAAATTAATCATTTTATTTAAAGAACTAACCTATTAGTAAATAATTACCGCCAAAGCAGCAAAATATAATGAAATAACTCCTTAGATTGAGCTAAATACCATGAAATACTGCTAAAGCGGTAAAAATGGGATTTGTTTTGAGTAAGATCAGCAAATTAGAGTCAAAGAGATAGCTTTGGCTCAGGCTGGAACATAATCCAAACGATGGAGGATTTGGAGTCTAAAACACAGATTTAAAGATCAATAAGGTAATCCCAAAGGAATCCTCCAAAGGAGTCCTTCGGACCCTTGGGATAAGGTTGGCTTTTTAAAATCATGCTCTCTACTAAGGTTTTTTTAGAAAAAGGTTTTCTTTCACCGAAAAATGACCTTCAAAAGATGAAAACCTTATTTTCATCCTCAAACCTTAGTAGAATTTAGCAGCCATCGGGCATTCCAACCTTATTTCCTTATTTTCAGGGCAAAACGCTGCTAATAATTAAAAAATGAGCATTCACCCCGCAAATGGCTTGTAAATTTCACCACCGTTAATCGTTTGGCGGGTATTTGATTCGATTCACGGGGTGAATAAGATGATAGAGCGATGCTATCGCTTTGCTTAGTTTGCTATTATCCTGATTGATTTTGTCTTATATCCCATGGTCATCCTGCAAACATAAACTCCCGGTTTTACCTTAAGTCCCCGACTGTCAATTCCATCCCAGACAACAGCAGAAGCACCTGCCTCATATCGTTGACTGCCAAAATCACGAATAATTTTCCCGTTGATATCATAAATGGCAAGGTGAACAAGCCCGGGCTCAGCTATTGAGAAATTTACTGAAGTAAAATCGGTAAAGGGGTTTGGATAATTTTCGATGAACAATTCCGGTTCAACTGCAGCAATAGCAAGTTCCACACCGACAGTTGTTGTAACCACATACAGCACAGCAATTCCCCTGCTGGCACAACTGATCCAAAGTTCATAACCGTCATCCACAAGTTTTACTTCAATATCATAAATCTGGGCGTGGGGCAATCCTCCTGTTTGCGTTTGGGGAATGATGCCGAAGTTGGTTCCATCGTACCAGCATAATCCATAAGTTGAGGTAGTTGTACTGCCAAAGTTGGCAAACCATAATCGCCCATCTGGGGTTACAACTAGTGGAGTAATGCTTTCCCCCGGGATTTGCGAATTGGACGGTGAGTAAAATTGATAGGCGCCATTGTTGGCATTCACTTTTGCAAGCCCCTGGTTTGTTCCTACCCATGCGTAACCATCGGGCAGCGGAACTACTGTGTTGAGAAAATCACTTTGCGGGTTAAGTTCCGAAAAATCATCTACCACTTTTGAAAAACTGTAAGTTCCATCAGTCCGCAAAGCCTGATAACCGGAACAAGCCCAAATCGTGCCGGGTCTCGTCGGGTCTACCCCGATGTTTGCACCCCAGCCTAAAAAGGGTACATCAATCCAGGAGTTTCCAGACAAGTATTTGAGGTTGTAGTATTCTCCAATGCTCCACAATCGCCCCTGGGAATCTTCCACCACTCCTTCGGAGCGATCGTTGGGATAATTGAGAGAAGTGTAATTGGTCCCATTCCAGGCATGCAGGTAATTAAACATAGGGTTGACGACGATGTGACCATTTGAAGGTCGTGAGTAGATTACTTCCGTGTTATCGGTCGGAAAAGGAAAAGGGAAACCTAAACCGTAATTGAGTTCGTTGTATCCGATCCATCTTGTTCCGTCGAATTTTTGAAACCCACCCACACCCGGGCCCCCATTGCCGGTCATCCATACATTTCCTTCGGCATCAATGCTGATGTCTTCAACCCAGTAATCAATCTGAGAGGAATTAGTAATCCTGTATCGTTGCCATTGACCGGTTAAAACATCCCTTTTGGCAGCGCCACCAATTCCAGTTGTCCAAATGTTTCCATTATCATCCAGATCAACGGCGTAAGTATAAGCCCCATCTTTCCAGGCGCCTTTGCTTGTCCATGAAACGCCGTTAAAATGCCAAACTTCGCTGTTGCCGTCAACAAGCAAAGCGTTTTGGTTTCCATAGGCTTTGAAGGCCCATATTTCGTTAAGAACTGAGGATACAGGCGGCTGGACCGGAGTTTGCCACTGACCGTTCTGGGTTTGATAATCGAGAAAGTAAAATGGAGCGATAGAGTTGAATCGTATCATCCACAAATTGTTTTGATCATCAACGCAATTATGCCCCGGCGATTTAACAAGCTCGCCCGGATTATAATCGAAAGTAAACAGCGTAAATAGCTGGGCATTACTATCAAAAGCAATTACTCCGCCGGAAGCAGAAACCCAGACAGTATATCCGCCGCCTGGCTTTTCCTGTATCGAAACATTATCGCAATTCGAAATAGTACCTGGCCAGTTATTTGAAGTGCTGCCGTAACCCCAATATCGCCACTGGTTAGTAGAAGGATTGTAATTGACGAGTCCTCCATTTCCCCATGTTACCGAAACAACGGCAATCCACAACGACCCATCAGGAGCCATGGCAATTTCACGGCTGCGGCCACCCGGATGAACAGAATTGCCGGCGCCCCAAAATTCAAAAGAGTCTGGTCCAATGGAAGGATCAAATTTTAACAATCCCCGCCAGTGCGCCATCCAAAGCACCCCATTGGCATCTTCAACAATATCGCTGATGCGTGAAGCCCCCACATCATTAATGTCCCCTATAACAGGATAATCAATATTCGAGTAGTTAATCCATCGGTTTTCAGTTTGCACGTACTTAGCAAAACCACCTTCCTCCCACCCGGGAGTGTAGCCTGCAATGTATGGATTACCATCATGATCGATCCAAATGGCTTCCACATAATCGCCTTGTATGCCCGTGTTGCCGGTATTGTAATAGCGCCAGGAATATTGCTGCGACATCAGGGTTCCTGAGCACATGCTCAAAAAGATCGCCATTGACAGAAAATGTTGTTTCATAGTGACTACTTATAATTTTGATAAGATAACTTTAAGACCTGTAAATTAAGATACGATTAAAATTTTAAAAAGTATGATTTGATGCGTGGCCATTGGATTTGATTCTCACTTTATTAAGACCATTTTTTTAAATTCACGGAAATTATCAGTCTCTATTGAGTAAAAGTATGTTCCGCTTAATAGATTGCGGGCTATACCGGAATAACTGCTCGCATTGAATTCAACATTATGGGAACCAGCTGGTTTTTCTTCATTAACAAGTGTTGCTAACTCATTTCCAAGCACATCGTAAACTTTCAGTGTAACTAGGCCTGACACCGGCAATTGATAGCTGATCGTTGTGTTTTGATAAAAAGGATTTGGATAACTCTGCTCAAGGTTAAACTTTTCGGGAACTTCAAGTGATGATTCAGCAATCCCGGTAGGTAATGCCTGGGAATATTTTAAGACCGAATAATAAAACTGACCAACTGCATACAAACTCATATCACTACCCAGTGAAAGTCCCTTGCCAACGCCCGCATATAGATTTACGTCAGCAACCCATGGATTACTTCCATCAGAATCATACCTTACAGTTTCCAATCCATGATAAGTAGTTGAGCCGGAAACCATTCCTATATTTCCGGTAACATAAATTTCGTCCTGTGGTCCGATAAGAGTGAAGTTGGGGAATTCTTCCCATAGAGAATTTAGCTTAAATCTGTTGTACCAAAGGAGATTACCCTCCAGATCAAACTTTGCAGTGAGCCAACCTACGAAGAACTCACCCGGGAATGCACCAAATCCGGTGATGATTATATTTGATTGTGAGTCAATATTTAACAGTCTGCCATATTCGGCATTACCAAAGTCATAGAACTTTTGCCAAAGCAGATTACCAGAATAGTCGTATTTTATTAATCTGATATCATTGTTCGTTCCAGTGTTAACATCATAATATGAGCCCGTTACGAAAACTCCACCGCTACCATCAACCTTAATGCCTTGTCCGGCTGCTCCCGGTTCCTCCCGTACCCATTGACGTTCACCTTCACTATTGTACATTACGGTAATCAATCCTCCGCTATTACCAGTCCCGGTGATAACAAGGTTGCCGGATTGATCCAGGTCCATACCTGTTGGAGTATGAAATCCGCCATTTTGGTCAAATGTATCAAACCACAACTCGGTTCCGTCAGGAGCATATTTGATAGTAACAAAATCGTGGGTTGCTGTGTACTGCCAGTCTCTACCCGTAACAAAAATATTTCCTGAATTATCGATGATGGAACGGACTGTAAATGCCCAGGTTCCCGAAATCAATTTATCCCAAAGTAAGTTTCCGTTAGTGTCATACTTTAGGGTAAGAAGGCCAACCTGAACTGGGTTGCTGCTATACGAGCGAGGGAAGCCTGTCACAATAACATTTCCGGATGGGTCTACCGAAAGCCAGGTGGCGTTCACACCCAGGTCTGGTATCGAGTAAAATCTTTCCCAAATCAAATTACCGTTTGTGTCGAATTTGGTAGTTATAATTTTTGTATGATCACCTGCATGCCCTGTTACAACTATCTTATCATTCTGATCAATGCCTATCATAGTTCCAACCGGGAAACCATCGAAGTTATTTAACACCCATTCTGTTGTAACCTGCTGAGCATTAGTAAAATTAACGAAAAGAATCAGTATTATTAAGGCATTGAATATTTTCTTCATTTTAAAAATCTTTAATTAATTCAATTTTTACTTCAATAAAATCATTTTTCTGGTTTCAGAAAATGAAGTAGAAAGTCCGGTTTTGCTTTGCAAATCTGCGACAGACAATGTGTAAAAATAAATTCCACCTGCAAGCCCGGATGCATCAAAAGTGACTTGATATTCCCCGGCAGGTTTTGCTTCTTCAAGCAAAGAAGCAACTTCATTACCAACAATATCAAATACCTTAATCGAGACGAATGCTTGCGCAGAATTTGAAAAAGAAATTGTTGTTGTTGGTTTGAATGGATTTGGATAGTTCTGTGAAAGCCTGAAACCTGCTGGTATTTCTTTTTCATTACGAATGCTCGTAGTTCCGTCTTTAACTGTTAAAACGGCAATTCCTCTCCCCAGGCAGCTCATCCATAATTCGTAACCTCCGGTTATTTCCTTTACTTCAAGGTCTTTGATGTTGCTGTTAGGCAAACCGCCCCATTGTGGTAATCCACCAGGCGAAGACGGAAAAATTTCAACATTTTCTCCATCATACCATAATAAGCCTGATTCATTTGATGGGTACTCGGAATCATATAGCATCCAAAGGCGTCCGTCGGGCGTGATTGTTAAAGGACGTACATGCTCACCGGGAAATGGCCAGCCCTCATCGTACGACCAGGTTTGATATACACCAGTATTTGGGTCAAGACGGATCAAAGTGCTGCCGGTGCTTGTGAATTGCGACCAGGTTCCAACCCATACAATGCCATTATCTTCGATGGCTAATCCGGTAAACCAGGCAGCAGAACCAGGAAAATCCTCTATGGCACGCGTGAATGAAGTAATTCCATCAGTACGCAAAATCTCATTATCTGTCATTGCCCATATTGTTCCCGGCAAAATTGGATCAGTTATTATTTTACGCCCCCAACCAATGATAGGAACAGTAATCCATTCAGGCACACTTTCATCATAATATCTTACATTATAATACTCGCCAAGGCTCCACAATCTGCCTTGCGAGTCTTCGACAAAGCCTTTGGAGTCTGTCATCAAATCTTCCAGGGCTATGTAATTATTGCCGTCCCAGGCATGTATTCCATGAAAAGTCGGATTGAACACCACATCGTCATTTGATGGCCTGCTGTAAATGGCTTGGGTATTATCTGCCTGGTAAGGAAAAGGATAGCCCAAACCATAAGTAAAATCGTTAAAACCCGTCCATTTTTCACCATCAAATTTCTGAAAACCACCGACACCAGTTCCGGCATTTCCGGTAAACCATACATTTCCTTCATTATCAATAGAAAGGTCTTCAACAAAATAATCAATCTGTGATGTGTTTGTTATCCGGTAACGTTGCCAGCTTCCGGTTTCAGCATCGCGTCTTGCTGCACCTCCAACTCCACAAACCCATACATTTCCCTGATTATCCGCATCAATCGAAAGATTAAAATCACCCTGCCGCCAGGTTCCAAAGTTTTCCCAGGAAGTGCCGTCAAACATCCAGGATTCTCCGTTTGTGAGCACTAAAACAGCTTTCCCATTTCCAAAAGCCTTGAACGAATCAATGTAAAAACTAACATTTTCGTAAGGAGGCGTAGGATAAACCCACACGCCATCAGGTCGCTGGTATTCGAGGGTTTCCCAGTCACCATTGGATCGCATTCGAACTGCCCAGAAGTTTCCCACATCGTCAACACAGTCTTTTCCGGGTAATCCGGCCACATCTCCAATAGCTGAAGGCAAATAGTCGGTTGTTTGGTTTGTTGTGCTGTTATAAACGAAAACCTGCCCGTAATAAATATCTGCCGACCACACCAGATAACTGCCGTCTGGTTTAGGCTGCACCGCAATCCTTAAATTGGCTCCCGGCCAGTAAGTCCATTCGCCGCTTGAAGGTTTGTACCGAACAAGCCCGCCACTTGAAAACCAAACGGTGCTGTCAGGCGCTACATCAATGTCAGTAGTATAACCCATCAAGACAGAATTTGATGTTCCATAACTTTCGATCGATGAAACACCAACCTGTGGATCGAATTTAATTGCCCCGGTAAAATTTCCCATCCATAGGTTTTTATTAAAATCTTCGACGATGTCCAGTATTTGAACATCGCCATTGTCGAATGACCCTAAAACCGGGTAATCAACATTTGAATAGTTTACCCATTTGTTTGCGGTATGATCGAACTTTGTAAAGCCACCCTCGCCCCAGTTTCCGGTGTTGGCAGCAATGTAAGGATCACCATTTCCATCAATCCAGAGTGCAGTTGCCTGATCTCCCTGTAAACCTGTGTTCCCGGGACGATAATATCGCCAGGAATATTCTGATGGTTGGCAAAACAAGAGGACGGGAAAAAAGATCAGTAAAGCCAGTGCAGCACTCTTCATTCCATGAGTATTAAGAGATTAATTAAAAAATGCAAAAAATTTATTGCCCGGGATTCAAATGGAAACACAAATGCAATAATGTTGATTTTCTGTAAGTCACAATAAAAATTGGAACACTAACAATCTAAAATGATTTTAGTTCTTTTCAAATGTCAGGAGATCTGTTCCTCCATTGCCGACACTCACATCTTCCAGACGGATTTTCGCTGAGGCTTCCTCGATTACATGCCAGTCGTCATTCAATTCATCAAAGGGTGATGTTGTGCCGAAATTGAGAATAAACTTCTTTTGGCTGTCATCGGTTCCGTTAGCATAACTCCCGGTGACTACCGAACTGCCTTTGGTGGCTGTCATTGTCCCGTTGTTAAAAGTAAAAATGTAATCGGTGAAATGATAGGTTTCGTCCGTGCCGCTATCGTTATACGTTGTAATTCTCCAGTTTCCATTTTGAACGATAGCTGAAACATCCGGTTTTGACGAATCATCGTCTTTTTTACAAGAGGTTATTGTAAAAGATAGAACACCGAAAAGTACGATTGCTAAAATGATTTTTTTCATAGAAGTAAAGTTTTAAGTTTAGATTAATGATTTGAAGAGACTGGCCGGTGTTGTTGAAGGCTGTCCTCTCTGATTTGATTATAATTTGCTGATGAATGCTATTTTTTTGCCTTGCTGGTTGAAATACCAACCAGCGTATATAACGGACAAAAACCCACCATGCTTGTCAGCAAGAAAACGGCTGCAAGCACAAGCAAAGTGACACCGAAAGTGCCCGAAAACAATTCAGCGAAATAAAGGACTGCGAATAATAAAGCTAAAATCAGTCTGATAGATTTATCCAATGAACCCATGTTTTTTGTCATATTTCTAAATTTTAAAAAAGTTAATTATTAAAAATCAGGACAAAAGTACTGGGCTCTACTGCTCTGTGCAGTGACTAAAGTCACCCGACCGTTAAAATCTCTATCTGGTCTCGATGCTGCCTGACTAAATTTTGACTTTCAAATTTCTTAATAAGCCGGCTGACAACCTCCCTGGCCGTACCCAACTCATTCGCAATTTCTTTATGGGAAATTCTTACCGGGTTTTTGCCTGTGATTTTCACTTTTTGCACCAGGTAGTCCATAAGCCGTTTGTCAAGCTTAAAATAAAGCATTCGATTGATGGCATCAATCAGTTCGCCATACCTGAGGTCGTATTGCTGATAAAATAGCAGGTTGATAGCCGGCATGGTTGTAACCCATTTTACAACTTTATCCGAAGGCAATAACAGCAAGGTACTGTCTTCCTCGGTAATTGCGAATATTCTGCTCGTTTCGTTTTTGAGGCTTGAGGCAAACGATACGATGCAACTTTGTTCGGCTTTCATATAGTAAAGCAAAAGCTCTTTATCTTCAATTTGTGTAAAGACCTTAACCAGCCCTTTTAAGACAATAGGAATCACTTTAACGTGCTGGCCTTCGGTAATCAGCGTGGTGTTTGCCTTAAAGTGCCCTACGGTTGAAACTTCAAGGATTTCAGCAATGAGATCTGTCCCCAGGAAATAGAATTTGCTTTTGAAGAATTGAATTTCTGTCAAAGTCATAGTGCTTTAATTTACACAATTGCAGGCAGTTTTCGCAGTCATCAAAGATATGACAAAAAACAATCTCAGGTTAAGTTGTCTTTCATAAATTACCTGTTTTAGGAATTCCGGAAGTGAAGTTGATCAGAGCAGATGATCAATCAGAATTTTCAAGCCAATACCAAATAATATCAGACCCCCTATAAATTCGACTTTCCTTCCGAATTTCCCATTCACATTTTTGCCTACCAACATCCCTATCATCGATGCAAGGAAAGTAACAAAACCAATGATCATTATAGCCATGTAGATGTTGGTTTCGATAAAGGCAAGGCTAACTCCGACAACCAAGGCATCAATGCTTGTTGCTATGGCCATGGCTAAAAGGAAAGAAAACACCAGGGGGTTGTATTTTTTCTCTTCCCCCTGCTTAAAAGATTCAACCATCATTTTAGTCCCAAGTGATGCAAGTAGTCCAAAAGCAATCCAATGATCATAAAAACTGATGTACCTCGTAACCTGCATCCCAGCAAGCCATCCTAAAAACGGAAGCAAAGCCTGAAAAAATGCCAAAACCTGTGCGATCCTTATACCTTGTCTGAATTTAATCCGTTCGATGGTCAACCCTGTAGAAATGGAAACAGCAAAAGTATCAACAGATAAACCTACTGCTATGAGCAACATTTCAAAATACAGCATGAAAATCATTTTAAAAATTTAAGCGAATTTCTATTTTCTCAAAAAAAGCAGACGTAAACCACTATATAAGCGCAAATTAATCTTCCAAGATCAGGTATGAAACAAATGGATGATCACTCCTCAGTTGTTTCAATGGTTGCTATATCCCCATTAACTACTTCCTCATCATCTTTTTTATGGTTTGGGAAAAACTTCCTCTGGAAAAGGATCAGGATAAAAACTCCAATCGTGATCGATGAATCGGCAATGTTGAATACCGGCCGGAAGAAGATAAAATCCTCCCCACCCCATAAAGGAAACCAGTCAGGATAATGCCCCTGGATGATCGGAAAATACAGCATGTCCACCACTTTCCCATGTAAAAATGTAGCGTAGCCTCCGATTTCAGGAAGGAGTGTGGCAACTGTATGATAAGAGGAGTTGCTAAAAATGAGCCCGTAAAAAGCGCTGTCGAGGATATTACCAATTGCGCCTGCCAGGATCAGCGAGATGCTCACAGTTAATCCGGTGTGTGCTTTCTGCCGGTTCAGGTTGTAGAGGTAATAACCAATAGCCGCAATAGCTAAAATACGGAACATGCTGAGGGCAAGTTTCCCAAATTCACCACCGAAAGTCAGGCCAAAGGCCATTCCTTCATTTTCGGTAAAATGAATGATAAACCAGTTGCTGATGATATTAAATTCCTGTCCGAGGGTCATATTGGTTTTAATCCAGAACTTGAGTGACTGGTCCAAAATCAGGACAATGCCTATTAAAAACAGAGATTTCTTCAATGTTTTAAAAATTTAGTGATCGCTAATGACCAATTAAAAACCGGCAATCCTGGATCGGTGAAAGGATTGCCGGAAATAATCTGATTTAATTCCAAAATAATCTGGAGATGCTGCACTTACTTTCTGGGTGAATATTGCTGCAGTTTAGCCTCCATGCTCAGTGTAGCATGAGGAACGCTTCTTAACCTTTCGGCTGAGATCAGCTTTCCAGTAGCACGACAGATGCCATAACTTCCGTTTTCGATCCGGATGAGGGCATTTTCGAGGTTCGATATAAACTTCTGCTGACGTGCAGCAAGCCGGCTGTTTTCCTCCTTCGATAGCACATTGTATCCCTCTTCGAGCACCTTGAAAGTGGGTGAAGTATCGTTGGTGTCATGTTCGTTGTTGTTGCTGTATGCCTCAGTCAGCAGCGCGAGATCGGCGCGGGCCTTGGCAAGTTTTTCCAAAATAATCTGCCTGAACTCTTCAAGTTCCTCCTGGTTGTAGCGGTTTTTGATAACATCCGGAGCATTGTTATCCACTCTGTTGTTCGCCATAATTCTCTGTTTTTAAGATGAATACTCCTTATTAATATATTTTTATTCTATGCTAAACGGCTTTTTCCACCAAAACGTTTGTCCTGATTTCATCTCCCAATTCAACCTCAACGCTTGAATGGTTATTTATCGTCTCGACAAGGTCGAGTGACAAGGCTAAAGTTTCGGAGCAAATATAGTTGAAATTCTTTTTGATGGCATTTAAAATTTGATTATTCGTTTCTATTTTGAGGTAAATCTTGTCGGTAACCTCAAAATTCTGGTCTTTTCTAACGTTCTGAATGCGGTTAACCAGCTCACGAGCAATGCCTTCATCATGAAGTTCTTCGGTGATGGTGATATCGAGTGCAACGGTCAGGTTCCCATCCGATGCCATCAACCATCCAGGAATATCCTGCGTACTGATCTCAACGTCTGAAACCAGGATTTCGATATCCTCACCATCAATATTCAGGTGATAATTCCCATTCTTTTCCAGGTCAGCGATCTGTGCATTGGTGAATTCCGAAAGGATGACGGCCAGTTTTTTCATCTGCTTGCCATACCTGGGGCCAAGTGCTTTAAAGTTCGCTTTGATTTTTTTGACCAGCATCCCGGAGTCATCGCTCATAAATTCGAGATCCTTCACATTGACCTCAGCCAGGACAAGTTTTTCGATGGCCTGAACCTGTGACTTGAAATGGTCACTCAGCACCGGGATCATAATTTTGTTCAAAGGTTGACGTACCTTGATTTTTGAGCCTTTGCGCAAGGAGAGCACCATGGAGGTGATTTTCTGCGCCAGCTCCATTTTTTCTTCCAGGTCTTTATCAATCCATCTTTGGTCAGGTTTTACCATGTCCATGATATGCACCGATTCCAAACTATACCGACGGGTCACATTGTTAAGATCAAGGAAAAGGCGGTCGGCAAAGAATGGTGCAATGGGTGAAATCATCACTGCCAGCGATTCGAGGCAGCGATACAGGGTTTGGTAGGCGGAGATTTTATCTGTCGAAAGCTCGCCTTTCCAGAAACGCCGTCTTGAGAGGCGCACATACCAGTTGCTGAGTTTGTAATCAACAAATTGCGAAATGGCACGTCCTGCACGGGTTGGCTCAAAGTCGTCAAAGGCTTCGTCAACCAGTAAGATCAGTGTGTTCAGTTCGGATAGTATCCAGCGGTCCAGTTCAGGACGCTGAGACATCAGGATTTCTTCCTGGTCGTAGGTAAAGCCGTCAATGTTGGCATAGAGGGCAAAGAAGGCGTAAGTATTGTAAAGTGTTCCGAAAAATTTACGTTGCACTTCGACAATTCCTTCGGTATCAAATTTCAGGTTGTCCCATGGTTGAGCATTCGTGATCATATACCACCGTGTGGCATCAGCACCGAATTTGGCAATCGTCTCAAATGGATCGACGGCGTTGCCAAGTCGTTTTGACATTTTGTTACCGTTTTTATCCAGTACAAGCCCGTTGGAAACACAGGTTTTGTATGCCACCGAGTCAAACACCATGGTTGCAATGGCATGAAGCGTGAAGAACCAGCCCCTTGTCTGGTCCACCCCTTCGGCAATAAAATCGGCTGGGAAATAATCATTCAGGTGGTCGCCCTTTTCAAAAGGATAATGGAATTGAGCATACGGCATAGCGCCCGAATCAAACCAAACATCAATCAGGTCGGGTTCACGGAACATTTTCTGTCCACTTTCTGACACCAGGTATATTTCATCAATGTAAGGACGGTGGAGGTCAAATTTCTCGTAATTTTCGTTGGAGTTGTCTCCGGGAATGTAATGTTCGTAAGGATTGGATTTCATGATTCCAGCCTGAACAGCTTTCTCAATCTCAGTTTTCAATTGTGCCACTGAGCCGATGCAGAGTTGTTCTTTCCGGTCTTCGGTAGTCCAGATGGGCAGCCCAACACCCCAGAAGCGCGACCTCGACAAATTCCAGTCCACCAGGTTTTCGAGCCAGTTGCCAAACCTTCCGGTTCCGGTGGATTTGGGTTTCCAGTTGATGGTGTTATTCAATTCAATCATCCGGTCTTTGAAATCGGTGGTCTTGATGAACCACGAATCAAGCGGGTAATAAAGGATTGGTTTGTCGGTGCGCCAGCAGTGCGGGTAGTTGTGGACGTATTTTTCAATTTTAAAGGCTTTGTTAGCCATTTTTAGCATTACCGAAAGGTCAACATCGAGTACGGGACTCTCGTCAGTAGCTGTCAGGTCAAAATCATTTTTTACATACCTGCCTGCGTATTCACTGTAAAGAGGAACGTTTACAAAATTTTTGACAAAATTTTCATCGAGTTCTTCGATCGGGAAAAAGCGTCCTTTCAGGTCAACCATCGGGCGCTTGCTGCCGATTTTATCAATTAAGACCAAAGGGGTGATTCCTGAACTTTTGGCTGCACGGTCATCATCAGCGCCGAAGGTAGGGGCGATGTGTACCACACCTGTTCCGTCTTCAGTGGTTACAAAATCACCGGTGATTACCCTGAATGCATCTCCGTCAGGCTTGATCCAGGGAATGAGTTGCTCATAACGAATATCTTTGAGTTTACTACCCGTGAACTCGTCAATGATCTCGAAAGGAACCAGTTTATCTCCGGGTTTATAATCATCTGGCGAAACATCTTTTGCCTTTTCATTGAAATAGCTGTTCAGCAGGTCTTTGGCCAGAACAACTGTAACTGGCAGACCTGTATAAGTATTGAAAGTACTGATTTTCAGGTAAGTGATATTTGCACCTACAGCCAGTGCGGTATTTGATGGCAAAGTCCATGGTGTTGTCGTCCAGGCAAGGATCGAAACCTGGTGGGTGTCGGTACCAAAAAGAAATGCTGATTTCTCATCCCTGATCACGGTAAACTGGGCGGTGATCGAAGTATCTTTTACATCACGGTAGCAGCCCGGCTGGTTCAATTCGTGGGTACTCAACCCCGATCCTGCTGCAGGCGAGTAAGGCTGGATGGTGTAACCCTTGTAAAGCAGTCCCTTTTCATAGAGTTTCGAAAGGAGATACCAGACGGTTTCAATGTATTTGTTTTCAAAGGTGATATAGGGGTCATTCAGGTCAACCCAGTAACCCATCTGCAGGGTCAATTCATCCCATAAGTCTTTGTATTTCATTACCTCGGTGCGGCATGAACGGTTGTATTCATCCACCGAGATTTTTTTGCCAATATCATCTTTGGTAATTCCCATGGTTTTTTCAACGGCAATCTCAATCGGCAGTCCGTGGGTGTCCCAGCCTGCTTTGCGGGCAACATGATATCCTTTTAATGTTTTGTAGCGACAGAAAATATCTTTAATTGCACGGGACATCATGTGGTGAATGCCAGGTATTCCGTTGGCCGAAGGGGGGCCTTCGTAAAACACAAAACTTTCGCCGTTCTGGCGGTTTCTCAGACTTTTGTGAAAAATATCATTTGTCTCCCAGTAGGAGCGGATTTCCTTATCAATTTGGGTTAAGCTTAAGTTGCTGTATTCTTTGTACTTCGAATCCATTTGGTTTGTTAATTAGGCCGTTTCAGAAAAATCCGGCAAAACTAACAAAATTTGAATTGGTGGAGCATTTCTTTCACTCCCAAACTGGAGCGGATGGGTTGAGGTTTCCGGCAGTCTTTTATTCCGGTAATCCGGCTATAAAGCTGGGGTTCAGTAAAATATTCTCCAGGATATTGCGTAAGGTCTCCTCCCCTGTATCACGTATAATCTCATTTACCAATCGTCTTTTTTCATCCGGCAGAATTTCGGCCTTGAGCGTTTTTACCAGGTTTTTGTACTGAAATCCTTTTAACTCATCATTCAGTGCATTCAGCACGACATTGAAATCCATTCCCGCTGTCAGGTTTCCTGATTTCCGGGGTGTACCCAAGACCTCAATTTCGGTAATTGAGGCTTCCAGGATTTCCCTTCCCAGCTTTTTGCAACTGTCGAGGTAAGCTGAATGTCCTGTGGTGTCGCGCAAGGACCAACTGTTGTATTCGTATTCCAGCTTTTCTATCTGCTTGATTTTCTGGCTGTCCTCACCGAAAATCCGGGCAAGCAGAATCATGGTATGGGTTTTCCATGCGGTCAGATCAAAATTTTTATGATCAAGTTTTTCAATCTGGTGCTTTAGTAACTCAATTTGTTTTTCAATCATAGCTTTAATTAAAAAAGGAGGTAAAGGTAATGCTTTTAAACGATCATGTGATAAAACTTTCTCATAAATTAAGAGAATTTTAAAGACAATATTATTGATTAATAGGCATTTATAGTCATTTTTTCATTTTTTTATGCTGAAAATAGTACTTCAAAATAACAATTCCTTTCATCATCAGTTAATCAGTAGTGAAATTGTAATTTTGCACCGAAATTAAAAAAAAAGAGATTTATGACAAAAATTAAAATTGGAATTAACGGTTTTGGCCGTATTGGAAGAAACGTTCTGAAACTTGCACTGGAAAGAGATAATATGGAGATTGTCGGAATCAACGACCTCACAAGCACAAAAGTATTGGCTCACCTGCTCAAGTACGACTCCACCCAGGGTAAATTCAACGGAAAAGTTGAATTTGACGAAAACAATATAATTCTCAACGGGAAAAAAGTACCTGTTTTTGCCGAAAGAATGCCCATCAATATTCCCTGGTCTGTAACACCTGACGTTGTCATCGAAGGAACCGGAGTTTTCCGTTCGCGTGAAAGTAACAAAGGGGGCTATGGTGATCACCTGAAAAACGGCGCCAAGAAGGTAATCCTTTGCGTTCCGTCAAAAGACCAGATTGATGCTACCATCGTGCTTGGCGTCAATGATAGCGACCTAAAAGACAGTCATCAGTGTATCTCAAATGCATCCTGCACCACCAACTGTATGGCGCCTGTTGCCAAAGTACTTCACGACAGGTTTGGCATCGAAAATGGATTTATGACCACTATCCACGCCTACACCAACGACCAGGTGATCCTCGATGGACCGCACAGTGATTTGCGTCGTGCCCGTTCGGCAGCATTATCACAAATCCCTACCACAACAGGAGCTGCCAAAGCGGTGGGTAAAGTAATCCCCGAACTCAATGGAAAACTCGACGGTCTGGCCATCCGCGTTCCCACGCCAACAGGCTCACTTGTCGACCTGGTATTGAATCTCAAGGTGGAAGCCACCAAGCAGGAGATCAACGCAGCCATTAAAGAAGCTGCCGAAGGTCCGATGAAAGGTATTTTGGAATATACCGAAGACGAAATTGTGTCGGTCGATATTATTCACAATCCGCACTCCTCAATTTTTGACGCTTCCAGTACTATGGTAAACGGAAAAACAGTGAAAGTGCTTGCATGGTACGACAACGAATGGGGCTACTCAGCACGTGTGGTTGACCTGGTGAATAAGCTTTTCTAATGCATTGAACATAAAAAACTAAACCTGACAGGTTTCGGAAATCTGTCAGGTTTTTTTTACAACCCCAGAAAGTATTTCTGGTAAACGGCAAAAAAAGAAAATGCCTGTTTCTCTGTGAAATCACCGGAAGGGAGTGTCATTAACTGCTTTCCTACATGGTCCCAGATAAATGTTCCTTCAGGTGTGATAAAACCAAAACCATCATTGAATGCATAGTAAGCAAATGGTGTGTCATAGCTGCCAAGAAGGTTCCGGGAAAACCTGAATTCCTGGGCATCCGTTGAAAGTTGATACAACAAGGTTTGTGGAAGATCTGTCTGGCTTCCGATCTGGTCAATAGTGCCAGTTTTCTCCAACACTCCACCGATCCACAACATCGGGATGGAATATTTCTGGGGAGAAAAATAAAGTGAATTCCCCGGATATCGATGACCATGATCGGCAATAAGCACAAACAAAGTGTTTTGATAAACAGGCTTTTGCTTTACATTTTCAAAAAACCATACCAACCAGTGGTCGGTATATTGAATGCTCTTAATAAATTTCTCTTCTTCTGTTTTTACCGGGTAATCAAAATCTTCCGGAATATCAAACGGTTCATGACTACTAAGGGTAAAAATCATTTTGAAAAATGGAGCCCTGGCTGTATCCATTTCTTCAAGAAGTCGCGAAAAAACATACTCATCATGAACACCCCATTTCGATTTGATTTCACTACCCGTAAAGTCCTTTTCGGTAACCATTCTTTGGAATCCTGAATTGGTGAGATAGGCCTGCATATTCGAAAAGCTGGGATCTCCACCATAATAAAAAGCTGAATGATAGCCCAATTCAGCAAGTGAATTTGTTAAAGTGGGCAACTTCGATACCTTAACAGTATTCTTTATAATAGCTTGATGGGATTGTGCAGGGAAACCACTCAAAATTGCCACAAGACCTTTATTGCTTCTGTCGCCTGAAGCATACATATTGGAAAAAAAAAGTCCATCGTTTGCAAGTAAATTGAAGCCTGGTGCAGCATTTGGCACCCCACCGGCCCTTTCAATGATTTTTGAAGTAAACCCCTCAAGCAGTATAAGCACAATGTTTGGGTGCTCACAGTTTAAAATCAATGGAGCCCGGGATTTTTCTTCCATCATCAATCCGAATGTTTTGACTGCGGTTTCATGTGGTATGATGTCGGGATACTTTTTATTCGAATCCCCAGCATTTAACAAACCATAGAAGAAATTCCATGCAGGATTGAGCGCTGCATGATTGCTAAAAACATGATGACTAAAATAAACTTTCGCCGGATTCATTGGGGCAATCCCAAATCCTCCCCGAATGGGAATAATTGCAACCCCTGAAATCAACAGGAATACCAGGGTTTGATAAAATTTTACCGGCTTGAATTCAATTTTTTGAACCAACATCCTGAAAAGCCAGTAAAATCCTGCAAATAATAGGGTTCCCATTAGGATTAAGAAAATGGTTGTTGAAACATTTTGTGAAGCCATCGCCTCAGCAGGAGTTTCCAGGTAAAAGAGTGGTGTTGCATCAATCCTGAATGACCAGTGACGATAAAGTTCCAAATCTGTAACGGTAATAAAAACTAAAACAAATAGCATGATCAGTGTCAGCCATTTAAAAACAATTCTGGTGATCGGTGGGGAAAAGTAAAACACTCCGGTCACTAACGAGGACAGCAATAAAATATAACCGGTTACTGATGCATCCATCCACAAACCGTTAAAAAAAATACCACACCATTCCTTCATCAAAAACGATGAGGCCATCTGATGATGATAGATTAAAAAAGACAACCTGGTGAATGAGAAAAATCCCATCCAGAAAATGCAATACCGCAACAAATAGATTAACCTACTTTTCACAGATGATAAAATTAAGAAGCAAAAAAAACGATTGCCTGTTTGGTATAAAGGTGTACATTACCGCTTCAATAAATGTTGTCAGTTTATATTCCCAATTTTTCTTTCAGCTTTTTTAGTCCGCTTTTACTTACATTGATCTCACGGTTGTTCTTCAGGATCAGCATGTAATTCTCCTTTGAGTAAGGTTCGATGGAGGCAATCTGGTCAATGGCGACGATAAATGAGCGGTGAACACGGATAAAGTGGTTGTCAGGGAGATGATTCTCAAAATAGGTAAGTGGTTTTTGCTTCAGGTATCTTGCCCTGGCAGTGTGAATCTCTACATAATCGTCGGCAGCTTCAAGGAGTATGATTTCCTCAACCGGGATCACATCGAGCTTGCTGCCCGATTTAACCACAACCCTGTTTAGCATTTCATGGCCGGAGTCGAGTTCATTTTTGAGGAGATCCAGTTCACCCGAATCATGCTTACCGGCATTCAGCCTTTGTAATGCCCTGGCTATGGCTTCGTCAAACCGTTTTTGACTGTATGGTTTCAGCATGTAATCCACTGCACTGTGCTCAAACGCTTTTAAAGCAAATTCGTCGTGAGCTGTTGAGAAGATGATAACCGGCGGATTGTCGAGAACTTCAAGCAATTCAAACCCATTAATCTTAGGCATTTGAATGTCAAGAAACACCAGGTCGGGTTTGAGTTCGTTGATGGATTTTAATCCGGCGAATCCGTTTTCACACTCCTCCACCACCCGGATTTCGGGATGCTTTTCCATATATTTCAGGATAACCTTCCGGGCAAGTTCTTCGTCATCAATGATGATGGCTGTTATCTTGTCTTTTTGCATAACAGATCAGGCATTTTTATTTTGCAAATATTCCTTCGAGTCATTAATAAAACTGCAAATATCAGATAAATCACGATTCAATCAGACCATCTCCATCCTGAAAAAAGATTTATATCCCAAAGGATAATTTCTGTTTCACACAGTTTAAGCATTTGAAATGCCTGATTAACTAAGAACGGCTTACCATTGTCATTCGAAAGTTAAGTTAAAACAGGTATTGTCAAATGGATTGTAAAATAATTTCCGGTTTTTTCGATATTTACCAGGTCGGTGCGATGGAAATGCAGCATCAGTCGTTTTTGCACGTTGGCAATGCCAATGCCTTTTCCTTTTTTGGAAATGCTGCCCGGTGTGAAGTTATTGCTGATGCTGATACGCAGCCACTCATTTTCAGCACGGCACGTAGTTGTAACAGTAACCTGGTCTGTGCTTTCGTTCAACCCATGCTTGATGGCATTCTCGTAGAGTGGCTGTAAAATCATGTTAGGAATTTTTCGGTCAAGACAAACCTCTTCCAATTCTTTTTCAATCACCAGCCGGTTTCCAAAGCGGATTTTCTCAATTCCGAGATATCTGTCAATATTTTCCAGCTCCTCCCTCAGGCTGATCTGCTCGTTTTCATTCCCCCTGACTGTATAACGAAGGAATTCTGACAATTCGACGATCATTTCTCTTGCTTTGTCAGTATCGGTAATCATTAGTGCATTGATGGAATTCAGGCTGTTGAACAGAAAATGAGGATTGATCTGTGATTTCAGCAGGTTGAGTTCCGATTCCTGGATGGCCTGCTTCAGTTGATTTTCCTGCATAAGCTTCTCATGATAATCACGGTAATAACTGATCAGGTAATAAACCATTACTATTACGGCATACAACAGAAAGCCATAAACAAACCGCCATGGGATGGTCTGGTTGAGAAAATCGATGTAACCTGCTTTATTTTGAAAAATAGTAGAAAGGACGAAGTAGCCGCCAAAAAGCCACAAAAGCACCACCACGGCGCCGGCTACCAAATGGTCGGCCAGCACGAGGTGATACTTCTGTTCGCTTAACGTCAGGTGCTGCACGATATACCATGTTCCGATCCCTAAAAAAAACATGAGGACTGTATAAACGGCAGCATCGGCAAAGGCAACTCCCATCGGGTACCCGAAGAAAAAGGTCAAAATGATAAAATGAAACAAAAAAATGATGGCAAACGATAGAAGGTAAACGATGAAATGCCTGCGCTGGGTAATAATTGGGTTAAGCATAATGGTTCAGGTTTTGCATGAGGAGATGGGTTTCCGTTCTCTTTTTTCCTCCAATGGTTTCTAATAGCTCTTCAGTTCTCCTCCTCCAAAAATAACAAGCCCTTTTATAGTAATCCGCTTTTTATTGCCCGTTGACTCCTCCATGTTTTTATAGCGTTTATCGGAAAAACCGCCAAATACACTTACTACATCCATCCGGATTTCCCAATCCGGTGGCACAACCAATGTGGATCCGCCAAAGATGTAAAGCACTTCAAGGAAATTATCGTCTTCCGAAAGCTCAGCTTTGCTAAAGTTCAGCTCAGACCCGCCAAAGATGTTGGTGATCTTGCCCCCCCGGAAATTTTTTGTGGTGATCACTTTCTGGTTCCCCCCAAAGATGGCCACTTCATCAATAAATTCATCACTTTCTCCAACGGGTGTTCCCTTTTTTGGCCAGCCTGGTTCATCTCTTCTTTTAGCATTGTGTCCGAAAAGCAGTGAAGCTCCAATGATGATAAGCACTGTGGGCCACAGGATACTCCATACCGATACTGAAAAGTAATTCATTTTGGCGATCAGAAAAATGGCGCCGATGGCGATCAGAATCAATCCTGTGACCCGCTCTTTTGAGGTGAGTAAACTCACTACGCCAATCCCGATCAGCAACATCTGCCAGGAGATGATATACAGTGAAATGTCATAAGGAATTACCTTCAGCGAATTGATGAGCAATAATACTCCGGCAGTGATAATCAGCACCGCCACTGCAACTGTTCTTGTTTGATTTTGTGTTGACATGATGTTTTACTTTTAAAGTTTTACAATAAAAATTCGATGCAGCAAAAATAACCTCAGCAACCACATGAAATCAAGCTAAAATCGGTAAACCAACGATTTTTACCGGTGAATGTACGTATCAACAGGAGCAAAGTCAAGTAAGAGAAGTGCAAAAAGCAGGTTGAGCGTATTGAAAAATTTGGTCTTTTTACAGTCCTAATCCCCCTTTGCCGCGATAGAGCCTGAGCGGGCCATCAAGTTCGACCTTAAGTACAGTCATGTATTTATCGGAAAAATTTTCCGGAACATCAATGTAAACCAGGCCGGGCACAGCACTCCATGAGATTTTACCCACCATCTTCCAGTCAACAGGCCGGTCTTGCCCAACCACGCTGATGTTTCTGATATCGTTGAACAATCCTTTGATAACGACTTGTCCGATCGGATTTCCTGCCAAAAACAAAAAGACAGAAGTACTGTCTTTGGAAATGGTGGTTGGTCCGTAAAAGTGTCCCAACGGCACTCCGGCAAGGGTATTAAAAATTGCCTCCTCATGCTTGCTTGTCCAGTTTCCTAATTCAGTCAGAATATTGACCTGTTCTTCCGGAATGAAACCATCTTCCCTTGGACCAATGTCGAGCAGCAGGTTCCCACCATGGCTGATGGCATCAGCAAAAATGGAAATAACTTCGTAAGGAGTTTTGAATGCCGTATCGCGTGGTTGCCAACCCCAGGAATCATTGGTGGTCATGCACAGTTCCCAGTAATCAAAATCAGGACGCGAAACCGGGAAGTTTTGCTCAGGAGTTTCATAATCGCCGAATCCCTGCAGCCTCCCATTGATGATCGCTCTGGGATTGTGATCCAGGATGGTTTTGCGTAGTTTCTCTGCCTGCCACTCCTCAGCCGAATGTTCCCAGTCGCCGTCGAACCACCACAAGTCGGGGTTGATCAGTTGCAGCAATTCATCCATCTGCCCCTGGTAAAAGGAAAGAAAACGATTCCACCTGGCCGGATCCTGTTTTGCATCGTAACGCGAAGAATCCCTTAGAAATCCGGGATAATCAGGATAAGACCAGTCAATCAGACTGTAATACAGCCCCGTTTTAATTCCTGCCTTGCGCAGCTCGTCAATAAAAGGGGTGAGCACATCGCGCCGGGCAGGTGATTGTCGCGGGATGCTCAAATCATTCATTTTTGTATCCCACAATGCCACACCGTCATGATGTTTGGATGTAATCACTGCGTACCGTGCTCCGGAACGCCTGACCAGAACAGCCCATGCTTTCGGATCATAGTCCGAGGCCGTGAACCCTCCGATCTGTTTCAAGTAATCATCATGTGAGATGCGCTTGTTGTGAAACGCCCACGATTCACTCGTCCCCTGCACAGAATAGATACCCCAATGTATAAATATGCCAAGTTTGGCATCGGCAAACCATTGCATCCTCTCTGTTGATGGTGACTGAGGCCTGCAGGTAACGGATAAAAAAAATATCCCGAAAAACAGTAACCAGGTTTTCTTTTTAGATGAAAAACAACAATTTTTCATGATTGATAGTCCTTAAAATTGGTAACGAAAGTAAAAATATTTTTGCTTTAGCTGAAAAATGCTTTTGATATTCGGAAAAATGAAGATTTTCATTAAATATTCTGACATTCTGGAACATGAGATTTACTTTGATACTGGTTATCAGTTGTTTAAAAATGGAAATATTTTTTCTTACAATTGTTGCAGCAATTGTACTTTGAGGTAATATTGCACGTTTTTTTGTTACATGTTTTTCAATATTAAGACATTAATAATCAACCTTTTAAAATATTTTTATGAGCACTTTGCAAGAATTAAATTCACAAGACCTGATTCAAAGGGACTTACAAGACGAAGATGAGCCTCCGAGCCTGCATGGGCTTTCAACATCATCAACCGACGAAACTGTTGAGGAAATACCCTTTTTAGCCCGTTCCACCGACGGGATTCCACCCACCTCCATGCGTTTCTTAAAAGCATGGTTCCCCGAAGCCACAGTCAGCAATTGGAACGACTGGCGCTGGCAAATAAAAAACAGCATCACCAGACCAGAACAATTATCAAAATTATTGAGAGACTTTGACCCTCACGGCGCCGGTCAGACGCTTACGCGACTGCTTCCTCTGAGGATCACCCCTTATTATGCAGGGCTAATCTGGGAATCAACACCTGACAATCCATTAAGAAAATCTATCGTTCCGTCAGCATCAGAGCTGGTATTAAGCGAAGGTGAATCAGCCGACCCGTTGCATGAGGAAAACGATAGTCCAATCCCCAACCTCGTGCATCGTTACCCCGACAGGGTGCTGTTTCTCTCTACGGGTTTTTGTTCGGCTTATTGCCGTTACTGTACCCGCACACACATGGTATCTAAAAAGGACAAGTGCCATACCGGTGTGAAAGCATGGGAACCGGGATTGAAATACATTGCTGATCATCCCGAAATCAGGGACGTGCTGATCTCAGGCGGCGACCCACTCACTATGCCCGATTCTCATATCAAATACCTGCTGATGCGGCTGAGGGCTATACCCCATGTCGAAATGATCCGCATCGGGACAAAAGTGCCGGTTGTTTTGCCCATGCGAATCACCAAAGCATTTGTCGCCATGTTGCGCAAGTTTCATCCCCTTTACATCAGCATCCATTTTACTCACCCCACAGAACTGACTCCTGAAACGGCACTTGCCTGCCAAAGACTTGCCGATGCAGGAATACCACTCGGCAGCCAGACCGTTCTACTAAAAGACATCAACGACAATGTGGATACGATGAAAAGTTTGATGCAGGGGCTGCTGAAAATCAGGGTAAGACCTTATTATCTCTACCAATGCGACCCGATACAAGGCTCACAGCACTTTAGAACACCTGTGGAGAAAGGGCTGGAAATTATTCGCGGGCTCAGGGGCTACACCTCTGGTTATGCCATTCCTCATTATGTAATTGATGCCCCCGGGGGTGGTGGAAAAATCCCACTCTTGCCTGATTATTTCCAGGGTTACAATGAGCATGACGATGTTGTGCTGAAAAATTACCAGGGGAAAACGTTCATTTACCCCGATGCCCATTAATCGCTTCAGATGAAAATCGGACTAACTTACGACCTTAAAAACGTTTACCTCGAAAACGGGTATGCTGAAGATGAAGTAGCGGAATTTGACTCAGAAGAGACCATTGAGGGGCTCGAAAAAGCATTGCATGAATTGGGTCACTCCACCGAACGCATCGGACATATTAAGCAATTGACGGAAGCCCTGGTCAACGGCGCCCGATGGGACCTTGTTTTCAACATTTGCGAAGGATTGCATGGCATTGGCCGGGAAGCACAGGTGCCGGCTTTACTTGACGCCTATGGTGTTCCCTTTACCTTTTCAGATCCGCTGGTGTTATCGCTTACGCTCCATAAGGGAATGACCAAACGGGTAATTCGTGATGCAGGGATTCCAACGGCCCCTTTTCATTTAATCGAAAACGTAGACGAAATAGCCAACTGTCCCCTCCCTTTTCCTGTGTTCATCAAACCTGTTGCTGAAGGTTCTGGCAAAGGAATCAGCGCCAAATCTGTTGTTTACGATTCAGAAACATTCGTCCATGAAAGCAAAGCGCTGCTTATGACTTATCGCCAGCCAGTGTTGGTTGAGAAATTACTGACCGGTCGCGAATTCACTGTTGGCATTTTAGGAACCGGAAAAAAGGCCAGGATTGCCGGGGTAATGGAAGTAACGATCAGAAAGGAAGCTGAGGAACAGACCTATTCGCGGTTTATCAAGGAAAATTATCATGGACGGGTTGATTACCAACTGGTTGAAGGTGAAACAAGATCCGTTTGTGAGCGGGTGAGCCTCGATGCCTGGCGGGTATTAGGATGCCGCGATGCCGGCAGGATCGACCTGAAAATGGATGAAAACGGCATCCCTAATTTCATCGAAATCAATCCGCTTGCAGGAATCAACCATATCCATTCCGACCTCCCCATCATGATGTACATGCAAGGCTGGAGTTTTAAACAACTGGTCGGAGAAATCATTCAGTCGGCATCCGAACGAATTCATTCAAAAGATAAAAAATGAAAGTTGTCATCACCTATAACAAACCCGGCGAAAACGCACTCGAGGACGAGCTCGATATTCTCCATGAAGTCAGTCTCGTTTCCGGTTGCCTTCTGGAGCTGGGTCATCAACCCGTGGAGCTGCCCATGACGCTCAACCTGGGTGAAGCCTATAACTTTTTAAAAAACGAACAGCCCGACCTGGTGTTCAACCTCGCCGAATCGCTCGAAAACCACGGCGCCATTGTTTATTTTGTCCCTGCTTTGCTTGATGTGCTGCAACTTCCTTACACCGGGACTCCAACAGTTCCTATGTTCCTGACTGCGGGAAAAACCCTTACCAAGCAGATCCTGCTTGATACCGGACTACCTGCACCGGGAAGTTATCAACCATCGGAAGCTTCAACGCTTCCTGACGGGAAATTTATCCTGAAACCTTTGTGGGAAGAAGGATCGCTTGGCCTCGACGAAGATTCGGTGTTTGACATCCCCTGTGCTGATATTTCAGAAATTTTAAAACTACCCGAAGACAAATATTTCATCGAACCCTTTATTGATGGACGCGAGTTCAATGTTTCGATGCTTGCCGGTGATTATGAACCCCAGGTGCTTGCTGTGGCTGAAATCCGTTTCATCGACTATCCTGCCGGTAAACCCAAAGTGTTGGGCTATAAAGCCAAATGGAATGAAGACAGCTTTGAATACCTCAACACCGTGCGGACCTATGACCTGGGTGAGGGGGGATCAGCACTTTATGCCAGGCTGGCTGATATATCGGTAAAATGTTGGAAAGCATTAGGATTGAGAGGTTATGCGAGGGTCGATTTCAGGATGGATACACAGGGCAATCCCTTTATCCTCGAAGTGAATGCTAACCCCTGCATCACCCCCGGAAGCGGTTTTTACGCTGCCTGTGAGCAAGCCGGAATTACCTTTACACAAGCTGTTGAAAGAATTATAAAAGACGCCCTGAAAAGATGAAATCAAACCAAAAAATACATTTCCGCTACGAAATCAAAAACTCCGATCCGGCAACGATTGAGGAAATCGTCAGGTCAACAGGTTTTTTTTACGAACACGAAATACCTGTCGCCTGCGAACTGGCCGAAGAACGCATTGCCAAAGGGATTGAAAGTGGCTATCTGTTCGTTTTTGCCGAAATTGACGAAAAAGTGGTCTCTTACGCCTGCTACGGTTTAACCCCCTGCACGGTTGGCACTTATGATCTGTACTGGATCGTAACCCACAACGATTATCGCGGGAAAGGGGCCGGAGTCAGCGTGCTCAATGAAACGTTGCAACAGGTCAGGTTGTTAAATGGCCGAATGCTCATCGCCGAGACCTCTACCAAGGAGCAATACCAGCCGACAAGGGCGTTTTAC
The DNA here is from genome assembly GCA_014860585.1 of Bacteroidales bacterium. NCBI lineage: Bacteria > Pseudomonadati > Bacteroidota > Bacteroidia > Bacteroidales > Bacteroidales bacterium. The sequence goes on from JACZJL010000005.1 coordinate 34,785, forward strand.
GAAAAAAATGGTTTCGTTTGCGAAGCCCGGATCACCGATTTTTATGCCCCCGGAGATGGTAAGGCGGTGTATGTTTACAGACTGTGAAAACCCTAACCTGCCAGGTTGAATTTGGCCTTTGCGTTGGCGACCTGTGTGGTTTAAAAAGTACTTTGAGTTAAAATTCATTGGGTTGGGAAAATTGAAGAATTGTAAACCAGGCAGCCTGACAATGGCGAGGTTCAACCTATTGTCAGGATATCAGGATATAGTTGTATGCAGAGCAAAAATGTTCCAAAACAAATTAAAACAATGGACGATCTGGAAAAAAGCGTAGTTGAATCCCTTGATGGAGCGGCCAATCCCCGGCTTTATCCTTACCTGCCTTATATTTTGCAGGATGTTTGGGAATTGGGAACCGATCCCGGGATAGTCTTTGAACTTGTTCAACAACACATTCAGATAACACCGCTCAAAGTGCTTGACTTAGGCTGTGGAAAAGGGGCTGTCTCCATCAGGCTTGCCGAAGCGCTTGACTGTTCTGTGCTTGGAATTGACGGCCTGCCTGAATTCGTAAGCGATGCGCAAAAATACGCCAGCAAACAAAATGTCACTGATAAATGCCGGTTTGAAACAGGTGATGCCCGCATCAAAGTGCTTGATTTGAAAGATTTTGACCTGGCCATCCTGGGAGCTGTCGGCCAGCTTTTTGGAGATATCCACCAAACCCTTACGATAGTTGGGAGAACAATAAAACGTGACGGTTACATCATTCTTGACGATGGCTGGATCCCCAACGAATCATCAACAGAGTACAACCGGTGCCTGCGCAAATCTGAATTTTATCGTCAGATAAAAACTGCAGGTTTTGAAATTGTTGAGGAAAGGGGATTTGATCAGGGATTTATCGATGAGGCCAATCGTAGTATTTTCGAGGCCATAAAAAAAAGAATTGATGAGCTGATTCAAAGAGAGCCGGTAAAAAGAACTATTTTTGAGCATTATCTTGAAGTACAAAAACATGAAAATCAAATGATGGCCACCGAAGTGATTTGCGCATTGTGGTTACTAAAAAAGATGGATGAACCAAACCTTACGGGGTTTTTAAAGGAATAAAAATGAAACAATGGTACGAGTCTTTATTTGAAAATTATGGCCGCAAGTACGACCAGGAGTGTTTTGTTCAGGGAACAACCGGGGAATGCGATTTCGTAGAGAAGGAAATCAATTTTGACAGAAGTATCAACATCCTCGACATCGGTTGTGGAACCGGGCGACATGCCATCGAGCTGACAAAGCGCGGTTACAAAGTAACAGGCATCGACCTGTCGGAATCGCAGTTGAGCAGAGCAAAAGAGAAAGCCATAGCAGAAAATCTGCACATCACTTTTTTGCAGCATGATGCCCGGAATTTACCTTTTACAGAGGAATTTGACCTGGCCATCATGCTTTGTGAAGGGGGCTTTCCGCTGATGGAAACCGATGAAATGAATTATCAAATTTTGCAAAATGCTGCCAAAGCGCTGAAAAAGTCCGGAAAATTTATTTTTACCACCCTGAACGGCCTGTTCCCGATCTTCAACTCATTCAAGGAATTTTACGACGCCAACCATCAGGAGGGTAATGCATCCTACGAAAGCCAGTCATTCGACCCGATGACCTTTCGCGATCATAACATCACGATCGTGGAGGATGACGACGGAAACAAAAAAGAGCTGGTTTGCAGCGAGCGCTACTACATCCCGTCAGAGATCACCTGGCTGCTCAAATCGCTCGATTTTAGCAAAATAGATATCTTTGGTGGAAAACTAGGGGAATTCAGCCGGGACCACAAACTCACCACCTCCGACTTCGAAATGCTGGTGATTGCTGAAAAATTATAAAACTTTCACTGGTGACCGGCTAAAATGTTTTTCCCCTGCGAGAAATATTTAATTCTATTTTATCTCATTATTTTTCAATACTTTATCCCTGTATGCTTGTGCATTCAGGCAGGCGCTAAGCGGAATTCGCCGTAGGCGATACAGTATTGTAGAAAAAAGTATACCACCAACTTAAAAATACCTCGTAGAGGTTAAAGAAATCAATGGTTTCGGAGTGATTGAATCATTTTACCCGGTCAGTAGTGATAAACTTTCTTTGATCATTTGATTGAAGAATGATATCCGGGAGCCCAAACTTTATCTGCAACCGTTTGTTTGTTGTTGATAGTTAAAACTTTTCATTTTATCACCTCTGTCTGAACCATTCTTTGACGCAAGGGTTTCCGTTGTTTTTTGGGTAGTTTATTATCAATCCTTTGATCGGCATTTACTCAACAGATAATCAATCAGAATGAATTTTTGGTGAAGCAGAATTCAAATTTTGAATTATTTATGGGTATGCTGAATATACAGGAAAAACCTTTCGACGTTTTTCTGAATGATCTGAAAGCCGGCATCAAAAACGTGTTTCATTTGCGCGGAGACGTAAATCATATTGCGCTTCAGCGCGGAATGCCGCCGTTTGTTTTGCGCGAGATCATGAGCTTAAATCCCTTGTCGGTCGGCATTCCGACCGCTTACGGAGGCAGGGGCAACAAGATGGAAGAGGGGCTTGCCATTCTTGAGGCGGCCTCTTACGAATCGCTGGCATTGTCGCTCACTTTCGGGATTAACCTCGCATTGTTTCTCCAGCCCGTGGCCAAGTATGGACAGGAAGAGGCCAGGTTGTCGGTGTTTGAGCGGTTTCTGCATCATCAGAATATGGGCGGATTGATGATCACTGAACCCGGTTTTGGAAGTGATGCGCTGAACATGCAAACTTCCTACAGCGAGCACCAGGACAACTACAGGATAAAAGGACTCAAGCACTGGGCCGGACTGACCGGATGGGCTGAGTACTGGCTCCTCACCGCACGCGGGCTTAATAAATCAGGTGAACTGAGCAGGGATATCGATTTCTTTATTTGTGACGTAAACAGTCCCGGACAGCAAATCGTTGTTGAGGAACTGTTCGCGAATCTGGGCCTTTACCAGATCCCATACGGCAGAAACCGCATTGATGTTGAAATTCCGAAAGTCCAGAAACTCGTTCCGGAAACCACCGGGCTGAAGATGATGCTCGACACCCTTCACCGCAGCAGGTTGCAGTTCCCGGGGATGGCACTGGGTTTTGTTCAACGGATGCTCGACGAATCATTGGCACACGTCAGGCAGCGGCACATCGGGGGAAAATCGCTGCTGAGCCACGACCAGGTGCAGAACCGCCTTACCATTCTCCAGGCCTATTACACCATTTGCACAGCCATGTGTGTGCATGTGGTAAAAATGGCGGACATCAAAAACGACCTTTCTTCAAGCGGGTTTCTGGCCAATTCGGTCAAATGTATTACCACCGACCTGATGCAGGAATCGGCGCAATCGGCCACCCAGCTATTCGGCGCCGGCGCTTACAAGCTGGATCATATCGCAGGACGCGGGATCATCGACAGCCGCCCGTTCCAGATTTTCGAAGGTTCGAACGATATTTTGTACACACAGATCACCGGCAGCCTGATCAAAATGATGAAACAGGCCAAGGAAAGCAACTTATACCAGTTCCTGAAAAGCTTTGACCTGACTTCAAAATCAGCATCTTTCCTGAAGAAATTACTTGATTTTGACCTTGATTTCGATCTTTCTCAACGAAAAATGGTTGAACTGGGAAAAGTCATCGGGCGAATCGTTACATCCGAAATGATCATCAACCTCGAAGAGACAGGCTTCAGGAAAGACCTGATCAGCAATGGACTGGAGCTGCTCCATCACGAAATCACTTCTATATTGAGCGGTTTCAATTTCCCCAACCCGGCCATGGTGGTCGAAGATTACCAGGAAAACAGTTCATGGCGAAATTTCTTCCAATCAAAATAGCCGCCAGATAAATCCAAGCCATTCATCAGCATTGAACTTGCTCACCATTTACGCAGACTGTTTTCCCCAATTAATTGTATTATTGCAACTGAAATTTACCGGACGCCAATGTCACTCTTAAAAAACTTTTTCTCCTTCAGCAAGCACACAAAGCCGGTGGATTTGTCGGTGCTGAAGGCTGACATGCATTCTCACCTGATCCCGAACATTGACGACGGGTCCGATTCACTCGAAACTTCCATTGCACTGATCAAGGGAATGATGGAATTGGGATACACCAGGCTCATTACCACGCCCCACATCCAGGGCGAGTTTTACAAAAATTCAGCCAATACCATCCTCCCGGGGCTGGAGCAGGTAAAAAGGGAACTCATCAAACAAAACATCAGCATCGAAATGGAAGCCGCCGCCGAATACCTGATCGATGATAAATTCGGGGAAAAGATCGAAAAGAAGCAGTTGCTTACTTTCGGTAAAAATTACCTCCTGGTCGAAATGTCCTATTTCAACGAACACCCCAACTGGAAAGATTACTTTTTCGATCTGCAGGTAGCCGGTTACAAGATCATCCTGGCGCACCCCGAACGCTATTCCTACTTTTTCAGGGACTGGCGGAAATACGAGGAACTGAAAGACCGCGGCGTACTTTTCCAGATCAACATCACATCCCTGGCGGGGTATTACTCTGCCGAAGTGAAAAAAATGGCCGAGAAACTCATCGAAAACAACATGGTGGAACTGGCCGGAAGCGACCTGCACAACATGAACTACCTCGAAGCGCTGCGCAAATCACGCTATGAAAGGAGCCTCCGGGATTTGATCGGGTCGGGAAGGCTGATCAATGATAAAAT
>JACZJL010000006.1 GCA_014860585.1 Bacteroidales bacterium
ACTGGATTGGTACGATTACGGGGCGAGGTTTTATGATGCCACGCTGGGGAGGTGGCATGTGGTGGATCCGCTGGCGGAGAAACATTTTGAGACTAACACATATCATTACTGTTTTAATAATCCCATTAACTTCATTGATCCTTTAGGCTTAGACACTTTGAATGTTTGTCTACCTCAAGATAGAACTCAACAAGGCAGAATGACACTGATTGTTAATGGGCAAGATGTCCCTTTAGAAGGGGGCGATCAAGTATTGGGACGAGGAACAACAAACAGTGGGAAAAATCCAACCAGAGATCCGTGTGAAACTTATGGCGATACACCAAGTGGTGAAGCTACTGTGTCAATTGTTTTGGATAGAGATCAGGATGGAACCTTTGTAAATACTGATGGTTCACCGGTATTAGTTCCTGAAGGTGAGCCTAATTCCCAACTAATTGCACAAGGAAGATATTTTATTTTATTAAATCCAGACAAGGGTGATATAGAAACATCCAATAGGACAGAATTGGGTGTCCATGGTGGTGGCACAGTATTAGGAGAAAATGCTTTACAGACACAGCAAAGGCTTGTTGGAACAAGAGGTTGTTTAAGGGTCACCAATAGGACCGCTGCGCAAATCGGCGCACAAGCTGTAAATGCAAATGATAATCATAGAGTGTTCAGGGTAATCATTGAAGAAGAATAACTAAAAAAAACAGGATTATGAAAAGAGTTGCGCTAATAACATTTATTCTATTATGCTTTGTTAATTGCAATGCTCAATCAAAGAAGAATAATTTATCAGATAAGATAGACCTTACATATCATGACTTCCTTAATCTGAAATTGCAGATACTTGCTGCTCAGATTTCAAGTGGAAGTTATACGATAGTTGATATGGGGAAATTTCTATTTCCTGTATCCATTTCACTTAACCGCCAAAACATAATTGTATTTAAAATAGAAGGTGATTTGGACTTGAGCTTGCCAATTGATAAGCAGAAGGAGATTATGCAAGAGGGTTTTCAATTTGTGAAAGTCAGTATAATGGAACTTTTAAGATTAGATTTTCCGCTATTGGATTTTGATTCTTTTAATAACATTATTGGTTTTTGGAATTATGTAGAAGCATATGATCCTTGTGCTAGATGGGAAAGAGATGAATTTTCTTGGATCAGAAATTAACTCCAGAAATAGTCAGAACCCCAATAAATTATGAAACTATAATATTTTTATTGTTTTCATTACCTGTTCAGGTACTGCTCCTCATAATATTTCAGGTAATCCCCTGAGGTGACATTTTCGAGCCAGTCGGTGTTTTGGAGGTACCAGTCCACAGTTCTTTCGAGACCTTCTTCAAAGTTCACTGATGGTTTCCAGCCGAGTTCCTTCTGAAGTTTTGAGGAGTCGATGGCGTAACGCATGTCGTGTCCTGCGCGGTCTTTCACATAAGTGATCAGCTTCTCGGACTCTCCGTGTGCGCGGCCGAGTTTTTTGTCCATGATCCTGCATAAGGCTCTGATGAGTTCGATGTTCTTCCACTCATTGTTTCCGCCAATGTTATAGGTTTCGCCGATTTTTCCACGGTGATAGATCACATCAATGGCGGCTGCATGGTCTTCGACATAAAGCCAGTCGCGGACATTCAACCCTTTACCATAAACAGGGAGCTTTTTATTGTTTTTGATGTTATGGATAAACAGTGGGATCAGCTTTTCGGGAAACTGGTAACCACCGTAATTATTGGAACAATTGGATATTTTTACCGGCAGACCGAAGGTGTGAAAATAGGCCCTGACCAGGTGATCGGAGCTTGCTTTGGAGGCAGAATATGGACTGCGGGGATCGTACGGCGTTTTTTCGGTAAACAGGCCGGTGTCACCCAGCGAGCCGTAAACCTCGTCGGTGGAAACGTGATAAAAAAGCTTTCCCCCGAAATTGCCCTGCCAGTAAAACCTCGCTGCATTCAGCAAATTGGCTGTTCCCACAATATTTGTCAAGATAAACTCTGTCGGACTGGCAATGGAGCGGTCAACATGCGACTCGGCGGCCAGGTGGATCACACCGTCGAACTTGAACACATTGAACAACTTCTGCATCTCTTCATCTTCCACAATGTCTGCTTTGACAAACTTGTAATTGGGTTTATCCTCAACATCCCTGAGGTTTTCGAGGTTGCCGGCATAGGTTAGTTTATCCACGTTGATGATCCGGTAATTCGGGTACTTATTCACCAGTAACCGGATGAGGTGCGAACCTATGAATCCTGCACCGCCAGTGACCATAATCGTTTTGATGTAAGCTTCCATAATGTATTGATTTATCTGTTATTGTTTTTCCTTTTTGCCTGCAGTGCCAACTCCCATTTCCAGGCCGAGTCAGTCATCTTGTCAATCCCTTTTTCGGCTTTCCAGCCCAGTTCCTTGTTGGCAAATGTTGTGTCGGCCCACACCTGGGTCACATCGCCGGGACGACGATCAACAATTTTGTAGTTGAGTTTTACTCCTGCCACTTTCTCAAAGCTGTTGATTACTTCCAACACCGAGTAGCCTTTGCCTGTTCCGAGGTTGAAAACTTCAAATTGTTTTTTCGCCTTGCCGTGTATCATCCGCTCAACGGCGACGACATGGGCTTTGGCCAGGTCCACCACGTGAATGTAATCGCGGATGGGTGTGCCGTCGGGCGTTGGATAATCGTCGCCATAAACTTTGAGTTGACTGCGGATACCAATGGCTGTCTGGGTGATAAACGGTAAAAGGTTATTCGGAATTCCGAGCGGCAGTTCACCGATCAATGCAGATTCGTGGGCGCCAATGGGGTTGAAATACCTCAAGGCAATGGCTTTTATTGCCGATGATTTGGTGGTGTCCGAAATGATCTCTTCCGAAATTTGCTTGGTATTGCCATAAGGCGACATGGCCAACTGAACGGGTGCATTTTCGTCAACGGGCAGTTTTTCAGGCTGTCCATAAACGGTGCAGGAGGAGGAAAATACCAGGTTTTCGATCCCATTATCCATCATCCCCTGCAGGATGTTGATCAGCGAAAAAAGGTTGTTGTGATAGTACATCAGCGGCTTTTCTACCGACTCACCCACCGCCTTACTGGCCGCAAAGTGAATGACGGCTGAAATATCCTTGTTCCGTTGAAAAAAAGCTAACGTTTTTTCCCGATCCGCCAGGTCTAATTGTTCAAAAGCAGGCCTGGCGCCTGTAATGGCTGAAATATGATCCAACACTTCGATCACGGAGTTGGATAGGTTATCAACGACCATCACCCCGAAGCCTTTTGCCTGCAACTCCACCACAGTGTGCGATCCGATGTAACCTGTTCCGCCTGTAACCAGTATCTTATTCATTTAAAATCTGTTCGGGTTAAATGCTGTAAAAATTTTCATCAAAGATAACCTTTTCATCCAAAAAAAACCGGAGCGGTCAATTTCGAGGCTTTTAACCTGGTATATCTTCTCAGATCCTACAAACTCCAATAGGTCATCTCTTTGATCCTGTTCCTGTATAGTCCTTTGACATCAACCAACACTGCGTTTTCCGTGGTGATTGATTTAAAATACTTTTCGTCCAATACTTTGTAAGGTTCATGATTCACTGCAACAATCACAGCGTCATACTTATCATTTACACCTGAGGACAACTCAAATCCATATTCATGTTTTACCTCAGCAGGGTCGGCATGTGCATCCACAATATCAACATGAACACCATAGGACTGCAGCTCTGAGATGATGTCGGGCACACGGGAGTTGCGGATGTCGCTCACATCTTCCTTAAAAGTAATCCCCATCACCAGCACTTTGGCGCCTGAGATGTTTTTGTTGGCTTTAATCATCTTTTTCACCGTTTGTTTGGCCACATAAAAACCCATCGAATCATTCAGGAAGCGACCTGAGTTGATGATCTGCGGGTGGTATTTGAATTTTTTTGCTTTGTAGGCCAAATAATAAGGATCAACGCCGATGCAGTGCCCTCCAACCAGTCCGGGATAGAAGTGGAGGAAATTCCATTTGGTTCCGGCTGCCTCCAGCACATCGTAGGTGTTGATTCCCATCCGGTTGAAGATGATCGAAAGTTCGTTCATCAGTGCAATGTTCACGTCGCGCTGTGTGTTTTCGATGATCTTGGCAGCCTCGGCAACCTTGATCGAGGGTGCTCTGTGAACACCTGCATCAACGACCAGTTCGTAGGTTTTGGCTATCATTTCGAGCGACTCCGCATCACAGCCCGAAACTACTTTTACGATCGTAGCCAGTGTGTGGACTTTATCACCCGGGTTGATCCTCTCCGGCGAAAAACCTACCTTGAAATCCTCGATGTACTTCAGACCGGAGAGTTCTTCGAGCAGCGGGATGCAATCCTCCTCGGTAGCACCCGGATAAACTGTGGACTCATACACCACGTAATCTCCCTTTTTCAGGATTTTCCCCACTGTACGTGTTGCAGCAATCAGCGGTGTCAGATCGGGCATATTGCTGTCGTCAATCGGGGTGGGAACGGCCACGATATGAAAAGAAGCTCTCTTCAGATCTTCGGGGTTGGCAGTATAATGGATGTCGCAGCCTTTAAATGTTTCGGACGGGAGTTCATTGCTTGGGTCGATCCCGTTTTTCATCATTTCTATCCGCTCAGGCTTGATGTCGAAACCTACAACATGTATTTTTTTGGCAAAAGCAAGTGCAATCGGCAATCCCACATAACCCAGTCCGATGAGGGAGAGGCTGGTTTCTTTATTCAGCAGTTTTTCGTAAATACTCATTGTTTAAAAGTTAATCGTTTTTGGTTCATCGTTAATTGTTATTCGGTGAGAGAAATTGATTTTATGCGTTCTGGTTTATTAAATCCTTGATTTGGAATGTGACCTGAACTCGTTGAAGGTAGATCAAATTTTCCTGACTCTTCCATTTTTCAGTTCATATCTCTCTTTGCTTTCAGGACAAACGGCTGTTCCGTTTTCGTCAAACTCAAGGCGATGTCCAAACTCGCTCATCCAACCGATTTGCCTGGCAGGATTTCCAACAACCAGTGCGTAAGGAAGGACCTCTTTGGTAACCACCGCACCGGCGCCAATAAAGGCAAACTCCCCTATATCATGGCCACAGACAATAGTTGCGTTGGCGCCTATTGATGCGCCCCGCCTAACCAGCGTTTTTTCATACTGCCCCCTGCGTATTACAGCACTTCGCGGGTTGGTAATGTTGGTAAAAACCATCGATGGCCCAAGGAAAACATCATCCTCGCAGGTTACCCCGGTATAAATTGAAACGTTGTTCTGAATCTTCACATTTTTCCCCAGGATCACTTCCGGCGAAATGACTACATTCTGTCCGATGTTGCAATTTTCACCGATCACACAATCTCTCATCACGTGCGAAAAGTGCCAGATTTTTGTTCCTCTCCCTATTTGACAGCCCTCGTCAACGACAGCCGTTTCGTGGGCGAAATATTCTTTCTCCATTGATTATTTATTTGCAAATTCAAGCACTGCCGAGGTGATGTACGCTAATTGCGTTTCATCCAGTTCGGTGTGCATGGGTAACGAAATAACTGTTCTGCACAGGTGCTCTGTCACCGGGAAGTCGCCCTCTTTGTAGCGCGGGTCCTGGTAGGCTTTCTGAATGTGCATCGGTACGGGGTAGTAGATCATGGCCGGGATGTTTTTTGAAGCAAGGAATTGCTGCATCTCATCGCGGTTCAGGTTGCTGGTAACCAGCGTATATTGATGAAAAACATGTGTGGTGTTGACAGCCCTGAAAGGTGTTTTCAACTTTGGATGACCGGCAAAGGCATGATCGTAAAAGTCGGCAGCTGCGCGCCGTGCCATGATATATTCGTCGAGATATTTCAATTTAACCTTTAATACGGCGGCCTGAATGCTGTCCAGTCTTGAATTGACACCAATATGATCATGATAATAACGAACAGTCATCCCGTGATTGACCACACTGCGCATTTGTTTGGCCAGGTCATCATTGTTGGTGAAAATAGCGCCGCCATCGCCAAAACAACCCAGGTTTTTGGAAGGGAAAAACGACATCCCGGAAACATCACTCATTGTGCCCGCTTTTTTTACGGTTCCGTCGCTGAAAATGAAATCGGAACCAATGGCCTGGCACGTGTCCTCAATCACATAGAGTTTAAACTCGGCGGCAATCTTCAGAATTTCCTCCATGTCGGCACACTGACCGAAAAGATGCACCGGAACGATGGCTTTTGTCTTGGGGGTAATGGCTTTGCGGATGGCTGCAGGGTCAATGTTGAAGGTGTCGGGGTCAACATCCACAAGGACAGGTGTGAGTTTTAAAAGGGCAATGACCTCTGCTGTGGCAATAAATGTGAACGACGTGGTGATCACCTCGTCCCCGGGTTTCAGATCAAGCCCCATCATGGCTACCTGCAACGCATCGGTTCCATTGGCACAGGGAATCACATGTTTCACGTCAAGGTATTTCTCCAGATCGGCCTGAAAATCTCTCACTGCAGGGCCATTAATGAATGAAGTAGTGTTGATCACTTCCTGGATTGCAGCATCAATCTCATGTTTAATTTTATCATACTGACCTTTAAGGTCAACCATCCGTATCTCTTTCATAAAATTGTAATGTAAGTAAATTTTGAATTGTGCTGCAAACCTACACAAAATCCTGAGATTGGATAGCAGGGAGCCATAAATCCGATCCAAATTGAAGCCTCACAAACCCAGCACTGAACAAAACCGCAAGTGCAAAAGAAAAAGAGGCTGTCTCAAAAGTCTTTCATTTGGATTTTCAACGTTTTTAACCCTTGATCCCTAAAGGGAAAACGTTGAAAATCAGGCTCCCTTTTCCCATAGGGATCCCTACGGGAAGGGACGGGGCACTCCTGATTTTCAACGGTTCGGGTTAAATCCAGACTTTTGAGACAGCCTCATCTATGCTTTTCGATACGCTTCGGTCTTACACTGCTTCACCGGCGGCTTCAGCAGCAGCAAGGCCTGCAAGATACATGTCGATATGGAAATTGCCCACTTTCGACTCGCCGACAAGTTTGATCTTATCTACTACATCCTGCACAAGGCTTTCCTCCTCGATCTGCTCGGTGACAAACCACTGAAGGAAGTTGTTGGTGGTGTGGTCTTTTTCTTCAAGACAAATGTCCACCAGATCATTAATTTTCCTGGTTACAAACTGCTCATGCTTCAGCACATGATCAAACAATTCTTCTACTGATTTGTACTCGGCTGCCGGTTGCTCAACTGCCTGAAGAACGGCATGACCACCTCTTGTATTGAGAAAATGAACGAACTTTAACTGGTGCATACGCTCCTCATCGCTGTGCGTATAAAGGAATTTTGCTGCACCAGGCAGGCCTTTTACTTCGCACCACGAAGCCATTGCCATGTAAATTCTTGATGACTGTTCTTCAACTTTTATCTGATCATTGATCGCTTGCTCTAATCTTTTTGAAATCATAATATTAATTTTAAATGTTTTGTGAATTTTACAGATAAACAATTCATTCTGCCAAATGTTTGGCTTTTGTTTGAATTTGTCAAGGTTTGGATTTGAAACGAAAAACGTTTCCTGATAGTTTTCGCGAATAGAATTTTATCCAGACTTTCATGTATTTTTACCAACCTAAAAAGCAAATGTATGACCTGGCTGATATTCTGGATTTCGATTTACATGATTGTAATTATCTACTTCACGCTCAGGCATGTAAAGTCCGAAGATGCTGAGGGTTATTTGGTCAACAATCGTAAAACCAAACTCCTGCCACTTGTTTTCACAACACTGGCCACCTTTGTCGGTGGCGGTACTTCCATGGGACTGATGGCCATGGGGTACGAATCGGGCTTTGCAGCAGTTGGAATTGGTGTGGCTTATGTGATCGGATTTTTCATCCTTTCAAAATATGCCGGGAAAATCAATCGCCTTGGGTTCGCCAGATCAATCTATTCCCTGCCCGGGTTTCTGAATCTCAGCTATACCGATAAGTCCAACCGTAGCCATTCGCGTTATTTCTCATCTGTTGTCAGTGGTGTCAACATCTTCATTTTCTTTTTCCTGCTTGCTGCCCAGTTTGTCGGAATGGCCTCCCTGCTCGAGTATTCGTTTGAAATCGGCTACCTGCCTGCAGCTATTATTTCCTGCCTGATCGTGATATTTTACACCGCTTTTGCCGGGCTGGGCGGGGTTATTATTACGGATATGATCCAGTTTATCATTATCATTTTTATGATCATTGCAATTTTCATTCCCGGCATTTACAAGGACACCGAAGGATTGCAGCGACTTTCGGAACTGCCTGAAACAATGCTATGGGGAACTCACTATGGTTGGTTGTTCCTGATCGGACTTCCCCTTTTTCTTGCGCCGTCGGTTATGGTGAGGATGGACATCTGGCAGCGGATGTTAGCCGCCCAAAGTTCGCAAACAGCCAGGAGAACAAGTATCATTTCAGGCTTGGGAATGTTGCCTTTTTACATCATTTTTCCCCTGGTTGGGATGTCGGTCAGGTTAATGATGGGTGGTGATATCCTGTCAAAAGATGTGGCCTATCTTTTTCTTGACCGGCATACTACATCTTTTATTCTGGGATTTGCTATTGTAGGACTTCTTTCGGCGCTGATGTCATCGGGCGACAGCTTTCTCAATCTGATTTCTATTTCGGCAGTAAAAGATTTTGTTGGCTGGAGGCAAAAAGAAAAAGTTGATTCATTAAATCAAACGCAGGCCAAGGTGAGAATTACAGCCGTTGTTTTTGGCGTTGTGGCTTTGTTTATGGCGCTTTCGTTTCCCAAAATTGTTGACCTGATGGTGGTGGGGCTTGGAACCATTGTCATTTTTGTGCCGGTTACATTTCTGGCATTGATCCGCAAAGAGGTGCATCATTTTAAACATGCTGCACTGGCGAGTATTTCGGCAGGCTTTATTGTAAACCTGTTTTTCTTTATTCTGGGATTGTTAAGACCGGAAATCTTTGAACCAAAATCATCCTTCATACCTGCTTTTCTTGTTGCTTTGGTTGTGTTGCTGATTGCGGTTCGTTTTTGTAAAATGTCAAAAATAAACTGATGATGATGGATTTTTTCTCTGATGAATATTTTATGAGAGAGGCGCTCAAAGAGGCACGCGAGGCTTTTGAAAAGGATGAGGTTCCCGTGGGGGCGGTCATCGCCTGCAACAACCGGATTATTGCCCGGGCACACAACCTCACCGAGCAACTCACCGATGTAACAGCACATGCCGAGATGCAGGCTTTCACTGCCGCCTCCAACTTCCTCGGCAGTAAATACCTCGATGGCTGTACGTTGTATGTCACCCTCGAACCCTGCGCGATGTGCGCCGGAGCTGCTTACTGGACGCAGATTTCAAGGATTGTCTTTGGCGCCTTCGACCCAAAAAGAGGTTTTACTTTACTGGATCAAAACCTACTTCACCCAAAAACTGAGCTTTTGAAAGGTATATTGCAAAACGAAAGCAGTGAACTTTTACAGGAATTTTTCATGAAAAAGAGGGAATAGTAATCCTTACATTTGGGTCGTATTTAAACCATTCGGATTTTGAGTTGCGGTGCAGTAATTCTCTTTCATATCACAAACTTGATAGATCATGGAATACATTTGGGGGCATCAACGCCGGTTTAATGGTTATTCAGAATACTTCAAGCGTCAGTTTGGGGGCCGGGTACAAAAGGTCTCCGTGGATGCCGGATTTACATGTCCCAACCGCGACGGTTCTATTGGTACCGGAGGATGTACCTATTGCAACAATGATGCTTTCAATCCATCTTATTGTTCTCCAAAAAAATCCATCAGGCAACAGATTGAAGAAGGAATTGAGTTTCACAGCCGCCGCTATCGCAGAGCAGAAAAATTCCTGGTTTATTTCCAGGCTTATTCCAACACCTACGATTCTCTTGAACGGTTGAAAACCATTTATGATCAGGCTTTGGAAGTTGATAGGGTAGCCGGTCTGGTTATCGGAACCCGTCCTGATTGCATCGATGATGAAAAACTGGACTATTTCCAACATTTGGCCAAAACCAATTACATCATCATCGAATACGGACTTGAATCCTGTTACGACCGCTCGCTGGCATTCATTAACCGTGGGCATACTTTCGCTGATTCGGTGAAAGCATTGGAAAAAACAGCTGCCTTTGGACTGAAAGCCGGGGTGCATCTTATTTTTGGGCTACCTGGTGAAACCGACCAGGAAATCGTTGCCCAAGCCCCCATTTTATCAAAACTTCCTATCACAACCCTCAAAATTCACCAGTTACAAGTTGTAAAAAACACGGTTATGGCTGATCA
Organism: Bacteroidales bacterium; assembly: GCA_014860585.1. Classification (NCBI taxonomy): domain Bacteria; kingdom Pseudomonadati; phylum Bacteroidota; class Bacteroidia; order Bacteroidales; species Bacteroidales bacterium. The sequence continues at coordinate 10,291 of JACZJL010000006.1, forward strand.
ATACAAGCAAACCCCTGAAAAATTCAGGTTTTATGCGCTCAATGAATACATTGACCTTGTGATTGATTTTGTCGAGCGTCTCGATCCTTCTATTGTCATCGAACGGTTCGCCGGTGAAGTTCCACCACGTTTTCTTGAGGGACCCAACTGGGGGCCTATGCGTTATGATGTTGTTTTACAGAGAATTGAAAAACGGTTTGAGGAACGTAATACCTGGCAGGGAAAACTTTGGCCAATTGAAAAGGACACCTGATTTTTTACAAAAAATTCTCAGAAAATCTTTTGGTTGTTGCATTTCAATTAAAAAGTTTAAATTTGCGGTGAAATTAATTTTACTAACTAAAAAGTTTAAATCATGAAAAAGTATGTACTTTCATTGCTGGCAATGTTTTTCTTCGGATTCGTTGCTATTGGTCAAATTACGATTTACGAAGACAATTTTGACTCTTACACTTCGGGTGAACAACTGGTTCTGGAAAACCCGGTCAACTGGACAACCTGGAGCAATACACCCGGAAGTGCCGAAGACCCTGTGATTTCAAGCGACTATTCATCAACAAGTCCTAACTCAGTAAAAATCACGGGTACGAACGACGCTGTTTTGTTGCTTGAAGACAAAACCGCCGGGAAATACAACATCGTGTTCAAGATGTATATTCCTGCCGGAAACCTCGGTTACTTCAATGTGCTGCAAGATTTTGCCGGCGCCAGCAGCCAGTGGGGTTTGCAGGTGTATTTTGACGCAGGTGGTTTAGGTCTTCTCGACGGTAATGGCGCTGGTGCAGCCACTTTCACCTTTGGATACGACCAGTGGATCGACCTCAAAGTTTTTGTGAACCTTGATGACGACTGGTGTATGTTTTATGTTAACAACGCCCTTATTCACGAGTACCAGTGGAGTTTAGGTACATTCGGAACAGGAACTCTAAACAAACTGGATGGTGTTAACTTCTATGCCTGGAACGTTGGCGGGAACCCATTGTACTATGTTGATAATGTACTTTATGAAATGGTTACAGACAACCTGCTTGTTGAAGATTTTGAATCGTACACAGCAGGCCAAAAACTTGTACAACAAGCTGTTGCCCAGGGAAAAGATTACTGGACAACCTGGAGCAATGCACCTGGTGGTGCTGAAGACCCAATGGTTTCTTCAGCTCAATCACTCAGTGGTGTCAATTCGGTAGTTATTGACGGTACTAACGATGCTGTTTTGCTTTTAGGTGATAAAGTTTCAGGAGCTTATGCCGTTGAATTTAACATTTTCGTTCCAAACGGTTTGCTTGGTTATTTCAACATCCTCCAGCTTTTCAACGGAGCCTCCAGCGAATGGGGTATGCAAGCCTACTTCGACCAGGGTGGATTAGGCCTTGTTGATGCAGGTGGTGCAGGCGCCGGAGTTTTTAACTACAGTTATGATACATGGATCCCAGTAAAATGCGATATTGACCTGAACGCTGACTTTGCAGAGTTATTCATTGATGGCACTTCAGTTGTTACCTGGGTTTGGAGTACCGGAAGCTTTGGCACTGGTAACCTCAAGCAACTTGGCGCTGTTAACTTTTACGCATGGAACGTAGGAGGCACACCAGGCGCCTTCTTTGATGACATCACCTTTACACAAACAGCTCCTCCCGGAGGCGATCCGGTGATTAATGTTACACCTGCCTCATTAACAGAAAGCCTTGAAGTCGGACAAACCAGCACACAGTCCATCACCATTTCAAACACCGGTGTTGTTGATCTTGATTATAGCATCCTCGTTTCTTATGTAACTGCGCTTGATGCTACCTCAGGTGGCCACGCAGGAAGAAACACCGCTGAAGAGGCTGCAGCTATGGCAGCCTCAACACTTACTGCTGATGATCTTTCAGTAGTTACCGGCCTTAACAGCCCATCTGCTCCAGCCAATTCAGATGATGAAGTGCTTCTGCATTATGATGGTGAAAATTCATCTGCTGTTGGTCTTACCAATGGTGGTACTTATGAAGTAGCTGCCATGTTCCCTGCTGCAATGGTTGGCGAGTATATCGGAATGGAAATTACTGAAGTTCAGGTTTACATTAACGACCCTGCAAACGGGTACAAGATTAAAATTTACGGACAAGACCTTCCCAACAGGCCAGGAGCACTGCTTTATGAGCAACTGTTCTCAGGCGTTGCCGGAGCATGGAATACCGTAACTTTATGGACTCCACTGGTTAACACAGGCGGTGACCTTTGGGTTGCTTATGAAATTGTTCAGAACCTTGCAGGCGTTTTCCCTGCCGGAACTGATGCAGGTCCTGCAAATGCCAATGGCGACTGGATTAAAACCGGCGCTACCTGGGCCAGGTTATCTGTATTGAATCCTGCACTCAACTACAACTGGAACATCCGCGCAAAACTCGTTGGCGAACCTATCCAGGCATGGCTAAGTGTTGATCCGGGCATGGGAACACTTGAACCAAACATGTCGCAAGATGTAACTGTTACCTTCAACGCTGCCGGTCTGACTGCCGGAACTTACATGGCTTCTATCAACATTTCGAGCAACGACCCGGCCACTCCGATGGTTACTGTACCTGTTACTCTCGAAGTTGGCGGAACAGGCCCATCTCTGACTGTTGTTGCTGAACTCGATTTTGAAAGTATTCCGGATTGGTCATTTACTTTTGATCCCTGGCTTGCACTTGATGTTGACCAGTTGCCAACCTATGGCTTCACAAACACAACATTCCCGGGTGCATACGAACCAATGGCTTACATCGCCTTTAATCCAGCAACCACTGATCCTCCAATGACCGGCGATGCTCAAATCCAGCCACATGGCGGAGTTCGTTTTGGTGCTTGTATGGCTTCAACTTCCGCCCCGTGGAACAACGACTGGATGATTTCTCCCCAGGTTGAATTGGGGACTGATTCAAAACTTACACTGTGGGTAAAATCCTACACAGCTCAGTATGGACTTGAAAGATACAAAATTGGAGTATCAACTACTGGTACTAATCCTGCTGATTTCACCATCATTTCTACATTACCGTATTTGGAAGCTCCGGCAACAGGTTGGGAAGAAAAGATGTTCGACCTGTCAGCTTACGACAACGAAACTGTTTATGTTGGTATCCAGTGCATTTCACAAGATGCATTTGTATTCATGATTGATGATATCAAGATTGAAACCATGACTAATGTTGGCATCGTTGATCAATCAACTAACGCATTCAACATTTATCCAAACCCTGCCAGCGATGTAGTAACAATCAACGGACAGGTAGCACTGAAACAGGTAAAGGTCATGAACTACACCGGACAGGTTGTTTATCAGTCCGCTATCAACGGAATGGAAACAACTTTCAGCACTCGCGATCTGTCTGCAGGGATGTATATCCTCCAGGTTGAAACCGCCGAAGGCTGGTCAAGCCAGAAGTTGATGATCAAATAAATTTTGCTTTAAATAGCAACAAACAAAAAGTCCCGGGAGTTTTCCGGGACTTTTTAATTTTCAAGGACATGGCTGAAGAGATTTCATTTTTTGAGAAAGTTTACGAAGTGGTAAAACTGATTCCTTATGGAAAGGTTACATCCTATGGCGCTATTGCCGAATACCTCGGCACAAGGGGCTCGGCACGGATGGTGGGCTGGGCCATGAATGCCTCGCACAATAACCTTGAAAACATTCCCGCCCACAGGGTTGTCAATAGAAAAGGACTACTTACCGGAAAAAATCATTTTGGCACCCCGGACCTGATGCGGCAATTACTGGAAAGCGAGGGAATTGGTGTAGTAGATGACCAGATCGTTGATATTGAAAAAGTTTTCTGGAATCCGGCTGAACATGATAAAGAGGAGTAGGCAGTGAGGCAGTGAGGCAGTAGGCAGTAAGGCAGTGAGGCAGTAGGCAGTAAGGTAGTAGGCAAAAAAAATTCACTGCTGTCCGACAAATTTCTAATTTCGTCCCCCGACGGATCGGGGCAGGCTCTACAGGACTTGCACCTTATTCAAACATATTCTCTACCAATATTTTGTCCCTAACCGGACTGCCCCAGCTGGGCAAAATAGAGGTAGAATTGAAGATTACCCCCAAATCTAATAAAGTCCCGTAGAGACAAAATATTTTCAACGTATCTGGAGAAAACGCAAAATTTTTGTCGGACAACAGTGTTTTTATACAAAAAAATCAACTTTGCCGCTAAACAATTCCCAAAGGTTGCTGTTCGTTAGGATAGTAACTTTTTAACTAAAATTTAACAAATACAATTTTTAAAATGGAAAATTTTGAAGTGACTCAAATGCCAAGAATTGGCGACATGGCGCCTGATTTTGAGGCGATGACAACAATTGGAAAATTGAAATTCTCGGAGTACAACAAAGGAAGCTGGGTGATCTTCTTCTCCCATCCTGCCGACTTCACGCCGGTTTGCACCACCGAAATGTCTGAATTTGCAGTTCAGGAAGAAGATTTTGCAAAATACAACACCAAACTCATGGGATTGAGCATCGACAGTATTCACTCGCACATAGCATGGGTGAACAACGTGAAGAAAAACATGGGCATCCTCATGAAATTCCCCATCGTGGCCGACATTGATATGAAAGTATCGAAATTGTATGGCATGTTGCAACCGGGCGAAAGTGAAACTGCTGCAGTCCGCGCTGTATTCTTTATGGATCCGAATGGAAAAATCAGACTGATCATGTACTACCCGCTCAATGTTGGCCGAAACATGGATGAAATCTGGCGTGCACTCAAAGCACTTCAGGCTTCCGACGAGCATAAAGTAGCTATGCCACTCAACTGGAAACCAGGCGACAAAGTGATCGTTCCTCCGCCAAAAACCGTTAAAGAAATGGAAGAGCGCGAAAAGAGCGGCTACGAAATGGTTGATTTTTACCTGGCAAAAAAGAACATTTAATTTTCCGTAAATATTTAATGAAAAGGGGGCTGCCAAGTCCCCTTTTCATTTTATTACATTCTGATACCCAATAGTGGAAATTACTAATTTTGCAGCGAATTTTCAGCAGATAAACCCAATGAACTTAACAAAAGAGAAAGTACTCGATGCATTGAAGGAAGTAATCTACTTCCCGAAAGGCGACAATATTATCTCCCTCGATATGGTTGGCGAAATCAATATCGACGCAAACAGGCTCAGTTTCTCATTATTCTTTGATGATCCAAAAGCCAAAAATGCCGAGATTGTCGAGAAAGGATGTCGTGAGGCCATTCTAAAACACCTGGGATCTGATGTTCAGATCACAGGGATCACCCGAAAATTGAAAGTTGAAAACCCGCTGGAAAAAATTAAATATATTATCGCAATTGCATCCGGCAAGGGAGGAGTTGGAAAATCAACCGTCGCAGTAAACCTCGCCATCGCTTTATCGAAGCAGGGCAACAGGGTCGGTATCCTGGATGCGGATATTTACGGGCCTTCATTGCCATTAATGTTTCACCTGGTGGATGAAAAACCATTTGCCGAAAAGCGCAACGGGCGCGATGTGATCATCCCGATTGACAAATATGGATTAAAAGTGATGTCCATCGGATTTTTTGTTGATCCCGGACAAGCGTTGCTCTGGCGTGGTCCGATGGCTTCCAATGCGCTCAACCAGTTGCTTCGCGACACCGACTGGGGTGAATTGGATTACCTCGTGATTGACCTACCCCCGGGAACAGGAGATATACACCTGACACTGGTACAGGAAGTACCAGTTACTGGTGTTGCAATTGTAAGCACTCCGCAGGAAGTTGCCCTTTCCGATGCCCGCAAAGCCTTCAGCATGTTTAATTCTAATAAAATTAAGGTGCCTGTGCTCGGATTGATCGAAAACATGTCGTGGTTCACACCCGCTGAATTACCCCAAAACAAGTATTATATTTTCGGAAAAGAGGGCGGAAAGCGACTTGCCAATGAATCGGGTGTATCGCTTTTAGGACAGATCCCCCTCGTTCAAAGCATTTGTGAGTCTGGAGACTCAGGAAAACCAATTGCCATTGAAGGCAACAATAACCCGGTTTCGCAAGCTTTTGCTGACCTTGCGGAAAATATTGCCGGAAGAATCCTGAATATGAAAAGAACAAAATAATTCAAAAACTATCAATAATAAAAATTATGAGCATTATCAAAGAAGAATTGACCAAAAAAGTACAGAATGTAATTGACCAGATCAGGCCTTACCTCCAGAATGACGGTGGCGATATTGAATTTATTGAACTAACTGATGAAAACATTGTTAATGTGCGTCTGTTGGGAGCTTGCGGTTCGTGTCCTTACAGCACCATGACGCTGAAAAGCGGCGTTGAAAATGCCATGAAGCGGGCAATCCCTGAAATAAAATCCGTTGAAGCTGTCAATCTTGACCTATAAAATTTTTATCAAAATGAAGCAGAATTATACTGGACAGGCGTAAAAATCAATCTGACTTAACTGGAAAAAATTACTGAAATGGGTCAGTGACCAGTTTAAGCCTAAAAAATGTTAATATTATTGATCAAAATGTACTGAGACTGGTTTGTTTGAGAAATTCTGAATAAGTTTGTACAAAAAAGTAAAAAGCGGTTCAATATCTATTAATCTTAAAAACTATTAAGTATGAAAAAAATCTACATTTTTGCGTTTTTAGTTCTTTTAACATTGGGTGCTACTGCACAAAACACGGAAAGACCCTGGTTGTTCGGAATCAGCACCAACTATGCTGATTTTGAAGCTGTAGAGATGTCATTCGGTGATCAGTTTACCGATGCCAACTGGATGGGAAAAACCCTTCCTTCACAGTTCAAGATTGGTCGCCTGCTGAACAAATCCTTCAACATTGCAGCAGAATTTTCTACCATCACCCTCGAGCCTGATAAGCTCAATGCAATGCCTGCCATTGAATCGACAGTAACAACTGACAAGTTCTGGCGTATCGGCGGGCAGTTTGAGTACAAATTTGCCAATGGCTACCTTTTAAAGGAAGAAGCGCGCTTCGACCCTTATATTTTCTTGGGCGCCAATGGATCCAACATCAATGAGAAAACCTATTTTACCCAATCTACCGGACTTGGATTCAATGTGTGGCTGAATGACTGGTTAGGGGTAAATGCAGAGGGATCATACGATTACATTTTCGATTGGAATGATTATTTCCATTATTCATTTGGCGTTGTATTCAGGGTTGGGAAAAAGGCTGACATGGATGGCGACGGTATCAGTGATAAAGAGGATAAATGCCCGGAAGTTCCAGGTCTGAAAGAATTGGAAGGTTGCCCGGATGCTGATGGAGATGGTATCACTGATCAACTAGACAGGTGCCCGCAAAATGCCGGAACAGCTGATTTGAAGGGCTGCCCGGATAAAGATGGCGACGGTATAGCGGATATTGATGACGATTGTCCGGATGTTGCCGGCCTTGCTGCACTCAAGGGTTGCCCGGACAAAGACGGTGATGGCATTGCTGATCATCTTGACGAATGCCCGGATGTTGCCGGTCTTTCCCAGTACAAAGGTTGCCCGGATAAAGATGGCGACGGCATCCCGGATCACCTTGACGAGTGCCCTGATGTTCGTGGCCTTAGTCAATTCAAAGGCTGCCCCGACACCGATGGCGACGGCATAACGGATCTTCTTGACCAGTGTCCGAATGAACGGGGACCCGCAAGCAATAAAGGATGTCCAATCCCACAGGAAGTTGTAGAGGCTATTAGTTTCAATGCACAAAATGTTTTCTTTGAAACTTCAAGTGCCAAAATCAAACAAGACTCTCACAAGAACCTTGATGAAATCGTTACCATAATGAATACCTATCCGGAAACACGTTTTAAAGTACATGGATTTACTGATAATACCGGTCGCGCAGAAATGAATCTGCAGCTTTCGAAAGACCGGGCACAATCTGTAGCTGAATATTTCAAAGGTAAAGGAATTGATGCCAGCAGATTAGATGTTCAGGGTTTTGGTATTGAAAATCCTATCGCCACTAACGATACCCGCGAAGGAAGAGCAAAGAACAGGAGGGTTGAGATTAAATTAATCGATTAATCTGATATCTTTTAAACTGAATTGCCCCCGGTCCCTTGCTGATCAAGGTAGTCCGGGGGCTTTTCAATTCATGAGTGGTCATAAAACCGATGAAAGGAAAAAAACCCTGTTTAGAACCTTTTATTAATTTTGCCGTTTATTACTGAATATGAAAATTTTACAATCGAGAACCAGCCTGGCTTTGTCTTACAAAGACCAAAATTTCACCTACAACGACCTGGTTGATAAAGTAGCCAGTTACAATGAACTTCTAAAGCCATTTATTCCAAAAAAAGTAATGATCTATTCAGAAAACCGACCTGAGTGGATTTTTGCTTTTTACGGCGCATTGTCGCAGCAGGCAATCGTAGTACCTGCAGATGTTATGTCCACAGCACCGGAACTCAATTATATGATTGCCGATTGCCGGCCTGATGTGGTTTTTTGTTCGGCAGCAAAAAAAGATGTATTGAAAACGGCATTGCAATCCATTACCGGTCCTCCACACATATTTATATTTGAAGATCTTACCAATCTTGAGAAACCATTAATAAACCCTGAGCTTGAAATTACCGATTTTCAGAAAACAGCGCTGATCATCTATACTTCAGGAACTACCGGAAGTCAGAAAGGTGTGATGCTCTCTTACGAAAACCTGATCTTCAACATCAGGGCGGTCTCGGAGGATATCCCTATCTACAAAGACACCGAGACGACCATGATACTTTTACCGTTGCATCATATTTTCCCTTTACTGGGATCTATGATGGCGCCTTTGATGGTTGGCGGGAAAACTGCCATGTCGCCGACTTTGACAACGGATGATATTTTAAAAACCCTTCAGGAGCATAAAGTAACGATCATCATTGGCGTTCCGCGTCTTTACGCATTAATCCGCAAGGGAGTCATGGACAAGGTAAGGGCAAGCAAAGCCGGACGGGTCATGTTTTCGCTGGCCGGAAAGCTCAATTCCCGTAGTTTTTCCAAAAAAGTGTTTAAAGCTGTTCATCAGAAATTTGGCGGACACGTGAAATATATGGTTTGTGGCGGAGCACCACTCGATCCCGAAGTAGCAATGGATTATAAGACTTTAGGATTCGAAATGCTGGAGGGATACGGGATGACTGAGGCGGCGCCGATGATCTCGTTTACCAGGCCGGGAAAATGGAAAATAGGCGCTGCCGGACAAATTATGCCCCGCATGAAGGTGGAAATCCGCGACGGAGAAATCACGGCCTTTGGAAAAAATATCATGCAGGGTTATTACAATAAACCCGAAGATACCGCTGCAATACTAAAAGATGGCTGGCTCTATACCGGCGATCTGGGCGAAGTTGACAGCCAAGGTTTTATAAAAATTACCGGAAGAAAAAAGGAAATCATTGTTACATCGAGTGGAAAAAATATCAATCCTGCCGAATTAGAGCAGGCCATCGAAGAAAAAATCAATGGAGTAGCCGAAATCGGCGTGCTCTTGCATAATGATAAACTACATGCGCTCATCGTCGCCGACCATGTAAAATTACAGGCAGCAGGCGTTACTGATCTGAAACAATATTTCAGGGATGAACTGATCAACCATTTTAATAAAGACGTTGCCCCTTACAAGAAAATAATTTCCTTCACGATCGTCACCAGTGAGTTGCCACGCACAAGACTTGGGAAGCTCCAGCGCTTTAAACTTCACCAGTTGCTTGAAGCCGTTTCAAAAGGTACAGAGCGAAAGTCAACGCCAGAGTTTGAAGAATACACGATTATAAAAACTTACCTCGAAGAACAAAAAGCTGTTGAAGTGTTCCCGGACGATCATCTCGAATTTGACCTCGGTTTGGATTCACTGGACAAAGTTGGTTTGCAAACCTGGCTTGAAAAGTCATTTGGGGTTGATCTGAAAGTGGAAAACCTGATGAGCTTCCCTTCAGTGATGAAGCTTGCTGAGCATATCCGTGAAAAAAAATCGAAGTTTCAACTCGAAACGATTAACTGGTCGGATATTTTAAAGGAAAAAGTGCACATCCGTTTCCCGGGAAGTTGGTACTTCAGTCAATTAATGATTAAGTTCTCCAAGTATGTTTACAAGGTCTATTTCAGGCTCTCCTGTAACGGCCTGCAAAATATCCCGAAGGAACCATGCATTATTGCGCCCAACCATCAAAGTTTTTTCGACGGGTTTATCATAGCTTCCCTGCTTAAGCGCAAAACCTTTAGCAAAACATACTTTTACGCAAAAGAAAAGCACATCCGGCCGCGCTGGTTAAAGTTCCTGGCACATCACAACAACATTATTATTGTTGACCTGAACAATGACTTGCGCCTGTCCATTCAGAAAATGGCCATGGCGCTGCAAAACAACCGCAACATCATTATTTTCCCGGAAGGGACAAGAACAAAAGATGGCACAATCGGGCAATTCAAAGACACTTTCGCCATCCTGAGCCGTGAGCTGGGAGTGCCGGTGATTCCTGTTGCTATTGATGGCGCCTGGCACGCATTCCCATCCGGCAGTATCTTCCCAAGGCCTTTCCGGCAAATAACAGTTAGCTTTCTTGAACCGATTCACCCCGGAAACGAATCTTACCAGGCATTAAGCCAGGTGGTACGTTCTAAAATCCAGGACAGGCTGGCATCCTGATTTCTTTTTAGCAAAATCATCCCATTTACTTCTGAGTAAATAAATTTTTATGTGTGGTATTCAAGGTTTTTCCCTTGAAATTGATTTACTTTGTAATGAAATTTAAAAACACCTCATTATGAAAAGGATAGTTCTGTTCTTTTTGTTACTGAACATCACGGCAAGCCCGTTTGCAAACCCTTTTGTTGCTGCCGATACCGTTCGTATAAACGGGAAACTGGCGCTTTGGCTGGGCAGCGGAATGTATTGGGAAGATGGTTTCAATTACGGGTGGCTGCTCGGTTACAAAATTAAACCCATGTTCGAAAATTATGTAATCCCATCAGCTTTTGGCGGAGCAGCCGGATATAACCAGGCGAGGCAGATCTTCGATCAGCATTTTGTGGTGGATGAAAAATATATTGAGATGGCACAGGGGATGATCGTCGGAATGGAAATGGCCGGTATCGACCTTTACTCCTCAGTGCTAAATGATACACTGA